>NZ_QSTQ01000009.1:0-92421 GCF_003438275.1 Collinsella sp. OM07-12 | reverse complement strand
GCGCCGCAAGGGCGAGCAGCTTCGCCGCGACGGCGCGCCCGCGCGAGGGGACCGCCGTGAGGTTGGCGAGGCGCCCGGCAGCGCGCTCCTCGTCCACGGCGAGCCCGCAGACGATGGCGGACATGAGCGGCATGAGGGCGCCGAGGAACTGGGCGTAGGCGTCCGCGCCCAGCGCCGGGTCCCATCGGGTTACGGAGAAGTACTCGCCGCAGGCAAGACCGGCTGCCAGGCCGCAGACGAGGTGCACCACTGCGAGCGGGGAGCGCGCCAGGCGCAGGGCCTCGGAGAGCAGGGCCCGCGGGAGAGTCATGCGCGGCGTCGGGTCGGAGAGTCGTGTCATGGCCATCACCTCTCCTCGGAGCGCGCGAACCAGGCCGCGCCCGCCGCCGTGAGTGCGGCGAACGCGAGCGCGCAGACCGCAAGGCCCGCCAGTGTGAGCATGCCGTCCGCCGTGAGCGCCCCGCCGAGCGCCATGTCCGCCGCGAGTGGCTCGCCGCTCGACAGCACGGGGATGAAGCTCGTAGGGATGACCATGCTCGCCGACGGCGGAAAGAGCTGCGGCAGCGGCATCAGCGACCAGGCGAACCCACCCACGAGCTGGGTGGCGAGCGGGCAGAAGATGCCCGCGAGCATGCCGAGCCGCGCCGTGAGGAAGAGCCCTGCGGGGATCATCCACGCCGCGGTCACCGTGTTGGCGAGCGCGCAGAGGAGCATCGTGAACGTGCCCGCGGCCGTGAGGCCCTGCGAGGAGAACGCCGATCCCGCGAGGTAGATGCCGAAGACCACGAGGTTCGAGAGCGTGCAGAGCGCGAGGCACCAGAGCGCCTTGGCCCACCAGGCGCGCCCGAGCGGGAAGCCCAGGCCTAGAAGCCCCCGCATCCGCGTGCGCGCGTCCGCCCGCGCGACGCAAACCACCACGAGCGAGAGAGACACGGGCAGGAAGAGCGCGTACCAGTAGTTCCACGCGCTGAAGATCTGCATGCCCCGGTAGGGCATCGCGCCGAGCAGCGGCATCGGCAGTGCCATGAGCACGGCCAGGCGAACCGGTGCCGCGTGGCGCGACTTCAGGGCCTCGGCGCGCAGGCCCGCGAGCAGGCCGCCTTTCTCGCCCGTCATGCCGCCACCTCCCCGCGCGCTCGACGCCCCTCCCGGCAGACGCTCATGAAGAGTTCCTCGAGGTCCTGCCCGGGCCGAAGCGCATCCTCGTAGGCGAGGCGCCCCCCGTAGATGATGCCGATGGTGTCAGCCATCTGCTGCACCTCGGAGAGGATGTGGCTCGAGACGATCACCGTCGTACCCGCCGCCGCGAAGCCGCGGATCTGGTCGCGCAGCTCCTCGATGCCGATGGGGTCGAGGCCGTTGGTGGGCTCGTCGAGCACGAGCAGGCGTGGCCGAGCGATCAGCGCCAGCGCGAGCCCCAGGCGCTGCCGCATGCCCATCGAGAAGCGCCCGGCGCGCTTCTTCCCGGTGTCCGCGAGGTCCACGGCGGCGAGCACCTCATCTACGCGGCTCTCGGGAAGGCCCAGCAGCGTGGTGCGCACGCGCAGGTTCTCGCGCGCGGTGAGGTTGGGGTAGAGCGGCGCCTCCTCGATGAGGCTGCCGATTGCGTAGAGGTCCTCGCGGCGCCAGGCGTGCCCGGCAAAGAGGATCTCCCCGGCCGTCGGCCGCAGCATCCCGCAGATCATCTTGAGCGTTGTCGACTTGCCGGCGCCGTTGGGGCCGAGCAGCCCGTACACCTCGCCCTCGCGGATATGAAGGCTCACGTCGGCCACGGCATCCTGCGCCTGGTCGCCGCGGCCGAAGCGCTTGGTGAGCCCGCGCGTCTCGAGCATGTAACCCATGGGTTCGTCCTTTCTCTTCCGGGCGCGCGGGCCGAGTCGCCGTGCCCGCGCGCCTTATCTTTCGGGTTCACCATCCATGGTGGGGCGCGTTTCTAACGAAGCTGTAACGGCCGTTGGGCTCTTTTGGCGCCAGCCCTTCTCGACCCGTACGCCACTCATGGTATGCTTATCGCGATAACAAGGACGGAGGTGCCCGTGGCACGCAATAAGTACCCGGAGGAGACGGTCGAGAAGATTCTCGACGTTGCCGAGCGGCTCCCCGTGGAGCGCGGCTACGAGCACACCACGATGATCTGAAGAGCAATACGCTAAACCGAAAAAGGTAATCGAAGCCGCGCCTGTGGACTTATTGAGGGTCGAGATTCCCGCCCCATCCATCGGCACCCAGCAGAAGGTCGTCGATATCCTCGACCGCTTCGACTCCCTCACGGCATCGCTGATCGACGGCCTCCCCGCCGAGATCGAGGCACGGAATCAACAATACGAGTTCTACCGCGACCGCCTGCTCGACTTCCCGCGCAAGGCAATCGGAACTGAATGGTCCGATGGAACCAGGGCTGCCGCTAAGGGCCTCCCAACGTTTGTTACGGTTGCAAACTCTTCGAGGGCCATATGGGCGGCGCGGCGGATAATTGCCGGTCTGAACCGCGAGGCCCCATCTACATCCCGCAGACTCTTTGCATAATCATAAAAGGAAGGGCACGGGCATCCGCATTCGCGGAAACACGGCTCGAAGCGCGCATCAGCCTCTTCCGCGCGGCGTCGGCTTCTTGCCTGAGCCGACTCCCGCTTCATCGCTTCCCGCTGTGCCGCGAGCGCCTGTTGTGCCTTGGTGCTCACCGCGGGCCGTTTAAGGGCTTTCGCTGCCTCGCGAGCGCGCCGCTTGGGGTTCTTCGCGGGCTTGCTTGTCTCAGTGGCCTTGTCGCCGAAGAACGAGAGCTTCTCCCATTTGCCGACAACGTATCGCAGGATCTCCTCATCAGACGGCTCCGCGCCGAAGACGATGCGGGCGACGCCGTATCTGCCGTCCTCGACATGCTCCGCCAGCCCGACCCAGAATTGGCCGTCGTGATATACGGTCAGGGTGGACGACACGCTGATCTGCATGGCTGGTTCCTCCTTTATGTAGATGACCATGCAGAGAAGGGACAACCAAGGAGGCAGGTTACTGATGCGGACTCCCGCACGCCCACGACTACCCGACGGGGACTGTGTTTTCATCTCTGGTGCCCGCATTGTAGCACGCGCGGATTCACGATGTTGATTGCCGGCGCCTAGACGGAGATGAAGGCGGTTCGATCTAGGTCAAGCCGGTCGCTCGTTCATGAAGCGGCCGATTCCCTGAAAGACGATATGAGCAGGACATAAAAAAGTTGGAAGCCCCTCCTGCATGCATATCCGCGGATTAGGCCGACAATAGAGGTGTCCAAACCGCCAGCGGCCACGCCGCATTCATGGAAGGGGCTTCCGATGAGCAATGCTACCACTTTCGTAGGGCTAGACGTGCATGCCAGGTCGGTGAAGGCCTGCGCGTTCGTCCCGGAAACGGGCGAGACGATCAGGAAATCGTTCGGCTACGAGCCCGGCGAGATCGCCTCATGGGTGTCCTCGCTGCCCCAGCCCGCCAGATGCGTCTACGAGTCGGGAGTGACGGGCTTCCACCTTTGCCGCGAGCTGAACGCGATGGGCGCCGCCTGCGTGATCGGAGCCGTTTCCAAGATGCACAAGCCCGCCGCGGACCGCGGCCGCAAGACCGACAGGCGCGACGCGCAGTTCCTCGCGGTGCAGCTGGCGCTGGGCGTGGTCACCGAGGTGCACGTGCCCGATGCCGAGTGCGAGGGCGCGCGGGATTTGGCGCGGGCGCTGGCCGACGCGCGCGACGACGCCGTGCGCGCCAAGCAGAGGCTTTCGAAGTTCCTGCTCAGGCACGGGCTCGTCTACGACGAGAGGAACGCCGCCGGCCAGAGGCGCAACCGCTGGACCGGGGATTTCTGGGCGTGGGTGGGCCGCATCGACCTCGGGGACGCCGCCGCCATGGCGACGCTGGACCACTACTGCGAGCGCGTGCGCGAGGCCGACGCCGCCAAGGCCGCGCTCGAGGCGAAGGTCAAGTCGCTGGCCCAGCAGCCTAGATGGAAGCCGACCTGCGACGCGCTCAAATGCCTCAAGGGTATAGACGCGGTCACCGCGGCTTCGATCGCGTGCGAGGCCGACGGCTTCGCGAGGTTCGCCACGGCGTCGGGCTTCGCGGCGTGGGTGGGCCTGGTGCCCTCCGAGCACTCCAGCGGCGAGTCCCGATTCCGCGGCGGGATAACCAAGGCCGGCAACAAGCACCTGAGAAAGCTGCTCGTCGAGGCCGCCTGGCACTACAAGGGAGCGTCGAGGTCGCCGAAAGACCTGGCCAAGGGGCAGGTAGTCGACGCAGCGACCAGGCGACACGCCAACGCGGGCGTGAGGCGGCTCGTCGACAGGCGCCGCTCCATGGACGATGCGGGCAAGCAGAGCAGCGTGGCCAACGTCGCGGTGGCGCGCGAGCTGGCCTGCTGGTGCTGGGCCGTGGGCCGAATGGCGGAAGGCGCCTAGCGGGAGCGCCGCGCACATATCCGGGTCTTTCCCGGAATTCCCGGGCTCGACGGGCGTCGGCCTCCATCCGCGGATTTTTTTCGTGCGGCGGCGAAGCCGCCACGCACGCCAAAAGACAGACGAGACGGAGGGGCCGGCCGTAGCAACGAGATGCACCGGCGCATTCTGCGCGATGGGCGAATATTAAACTGCCAGACGGGCGTCGATCCGACACGCGCTGTCAACGGGGATTGCGGAGGAGATAGATTGGGCCAAGGGCGAACGAAATCGCCCTTGGCCCTTCATTGCCTATTGACAATGTCCTGCTCATATTAATAAAAGGCGCCCACGAGGACACCTACAGGCTATCTTCGAACTACTTGGTTGGGGCAGACGGAGGAAAAAAATAGGGCAGAATCGCTCTCACGATCCCGCCCCGCAAACCCGAGGGTTTCTAACTGGCTCCATTATTCCGGGCTTCTCAGTTCTGTCATTGACCCAGGTATCATCCGTCTCCTATAGCGAGTGAATATAAAAGAGGCTTCGGTAGTTTGTGTGACAAGGGGCTAGCCTAGGCGGCAACGCTCTTCGCTCCCTTCACGCCCTTCTTCCTCGCCTTCACCGGGCGACCCGGGAGCTGGGGCTGGCAGTCGCCGCACCTGAGCATGAGCAGGGCCACGAGGTTGTCGGTGTTGCGGAAGCCGTAGCCCATCCTCACCGTCACCTTGATCTTGTTGTTGACAGCCTCTACGCGCCCGTTGCTGATGCCGAGCTCGACTGCGGCGATGATGTCGTCGCGCCGGCGGCGCACCTTCTTCTCCACGGCGACGACCTTGGCGATCTTGCAGCAGGCGGCCCTGTGCATCCAGTCGTCGAGCAGCTCGGCGGCCTCGGAGCCGTCGGCTGCCCGGAAGACGGCCCGCAGGTCCTCCTTGAGCTCCCAGGCCCTGACCAGCCGCGAGCCGGCCCTCTTCTTGAGCGCCTCGAGCCTCGCCCTCTGGCCGTCGGTGAGGTCCTCGGGGTTCTTCACGAGCGCGTAGCGGCTGCCCTTGATGGAGGCCGCCTCCTCCCCGAGCGCCCTGACCTCCTCGGGCGGCAGCTCGCCTTTGGCAGGCCTGCCGCGCTTGCCCTCGGGCCTGGGCCTGGCGGCCCTGGCGGCGGCCCTGGCGGCGTTCCACTCCCCGCAGCGCACGGCGTCGGGCGCGTCGTTCATCCACTGGACCACGTGGAAGGGGTCCATGACCCACCTCGCGTTGGGGCAGCGGCGCTTGACCAGCTGCCTTATCCACCTCGCGCCGTCGGCGGTCACCACCTCTATGGCGCGCCTCTGCTCGCGCGTGAGCTCGTCGAGGAACAGGTTGAGCACGTCCTTGCCGGTGCCCTCGTGCGCCCAGATGGGGCAGCCGCGGTCGTGGTCGACGACCACCGTGACGTACTTGTGGCCCTTCTTGTACGACGTCTCGTCGATGCCGATGCGGCGCACGCCGTCGAACCTCGAGGCGCCGCGCGCGGCCTCCAGCTCGGCGTAGACGCGCCTGCACGCGCCGCCCACGCTGTGCCACTCGACGCGGGCGAGCTCGGAGACCGCCGAGGCGGTGCAGCGGACCGCCAGCCACGCCACCCAGTCCTCGAAGTCGCGCGTGAAGCGCGCCCCGTGCCGCGCCCAGGGGACGGCCTCGGTGCGCACGCCGTGCTCCGGGCAGCGCACCCTGCAGGGCGCGTACTCCAGGTAGCAGGCCGAGCGCGCCAGGTCCATCGCCCTCCACAGCCTGGGGGCCCCGCGGTTCGCCATGTCGTAGAAGTCGCAGGCCCTGCCGCATACGGGGCAGCGGCGCTGCTCGCGCTTGTAGGGCCGGACGCTCACGACGATGCGCTCGGCCTCGATGCGCGCGCCCAGGACGACCGTGCGGGCCAGACCGAGGGCGAGAAGTAGTAGACTCTTCATGCGTCACACCTCTTCGGTTGTCTGAATTTGGCTTAGCAATCATAGGCGGATGACGCGGAAACGGCCCCTCCCGGGGCCGTTTCAGTTCCAGATCGTTGTTTTCGCCCGCTGAGCTGGGCCTATGCCGGAATCTCTCCCACAGAAACCACCGAAGAGCCATATAAAAATAGGGCAGAGTCGCTTGCGCAAGTCCGCCCCTAAAACCGTGAAGGTTTTGCTATCTGCAGGCTATTCTACCAACCCGAGCGATTCTGTCAACCTGCGAAGGAACTCGAGCGCGGAGCGAGCTGCGGCGTCGGGCCCCTTGTCGGGCAGCGCCTCGGTTTCGCCGTCGGCCCTGGCGAACATCTCGGCGAGCTCGGATGCGGCGCGCGAGCGCGAGGAGCCCTCGGGTACCAAGCCGGAGTGCGCCACGAGCACGGTCGCGACCTCCTGCATGGCCGTATTCCCCATCCACTTCCTCCTGGTCGCCTTGGGAATCCCCACGGCGGCGACCCTTCGGGAGACGCCGCTGGACGCCGAGCCCCGGGCGGCGCCCCTCTCGGCGAAGCAGTTGATCAGGCACGAGCCGTGCGCGGCGCAGTTGCGGACGGACTTCACGCGCTTGAGGTCGTAGTGGGAGGCCTCGAGGCGCCTGTCGCCCCATCGCCTGGCGCAGAAGCGCACGAAGTCGATGAGGGTGCCGAACGAGGTGAGCTCAAGGAAGGCCCAGGCAGGCATGTCGCCGGAGTACTTCGCGTAGAGGCTCGAGCTGTAGGGGCTGCGGCCGCTCATCTTGAGCTCGCGCAGGCGGTACTCCCTGTTTGCAGTGGTAAGCGATGCCATGTAGTCGGCCACGATGGCGTAGCCGTCCTCTCCACGGTCCTCCATCTCGCGAAGCAGTGTCACCTTCTGGAAATGCTCGATGTCGAGCGTCATGCCGAGCAGGGCGTGGCGCAGCTCCTGGTCGAGCGCCGCGAGCAGGCGCAGCTGGCCGAAGTCGAGGTCTACGTAGCGGCCGTCGCGCGGGCCTCCCTCGTATTTCGAGAAGAGTTTGCGGTAGGATGCGAGCTTGAAGAAGTTGCACTTGTCGCGCAGGTAGTCCGCGGCCTCTTCCTCGGAACACAGTTCGAAGGCTACGCCCTTCTGCTTGAGGTGCTCTATCTGCTGCTCGATCGTGAGGATCGGCTTCCTATCGTGGGGTTCGGCCATGCTCGGTCTCCTGTCATTGATTTGAGAATCCTATTCTACCAGCATGTTTGCCCTGAATCCTGAAGGCCCGTTCGCCAACTCATAAGCAAGCCACCTGAGACTACTCACTTTGTTCACGAATGGCGAAGACCTGCGACCTGGGGTTTTGCAAATGGCGCGCAAGCCACCCGCGTTAATTCACTTGCGGTTGAAGCTGGCGGCTTGCACGCTAAAGGTCGGTTGAGTTTCAAAACGGGCGTTTTCGGCGAAATCGAGCCTCCAAAGGCGGTCCGCCGCGCCCTTTGGGACAAAAACAAAAACTCAAAACACTGAGTTTGAAAAAAGTTTTTGGAGTTGTCCCAACTTTTGTCCCCGAAGCCGACGAAACAAGACATGGTGTTATTTGGCGGCATTCGGTTCGAGACGACACCGAAAACTGGGTGCAACTAGAATGACGGGACGACAAATACAGAGCCATCGAGTGGGAATAGAAAATACCTTAGTTATGGGGGTATAAATTGGATTTCCTTTAGGATGCACCCCCATAACTATATGAATTGACCTGCTGACTCCAATGAAGATTGGTGGGTAACTGCCAGGGGTGGCGGCCCAGCGAGTGTTGTTTTGCGAGCTATGCGCATTGAAAGCGACCTTTCGTGGTATAAACTACTTGCCGGAAGCCGCGGCTTTCAGAGTACGGCTTACGTGTACGTTTAACCTCCGTGGGCGACGGGGTGCCGCAAGGCGTAGAATATCGCCCACCTGTAGGGGCCTGCAGCGATGCGGGCCCCGCTTCGTATGAAGGGGGCGTAACCGATGAAGATCGTATCCATCTCCCAGGACTTCTTCGACCTCGTCGAGGGCGACCGCGAGCTCATGCTTAAGCACAATCTCCCCTGCATCGTGGTGGTGAGGCTGCGTTTCCGCGGGAAGCGCAGGGACTTCGCCGTGCCGCTGCGTTCCAACATCGCCCCCAACGTGCCCAAAGACCAGTACTTTGCGTTGCCACCCCGCCCCACGACGCGCCCCGGCTGCCGCCACGGCATCCACTACATCAAGATGTTCCCCATAACCAAGTCCTACCAGCGTCGCTTCAGGACCGAGGGCTCGGCCTACTACGAGACGCTCCAGCGCATCATCGACGGCAACACCAAGCGCATTGTCTCCGAGTGCCAGGCGTACCTCGACCGCTACGAGCGCGAAGGAAGGCCCCGCTTCGCCGTCGACATCGACCGCATCGTGGGCCTGCTGGAGGGCGAGAAGTAGGGCACCTCGGCTCAATCCCGAGCCATGCGGAACCGCTTCACATTTTTGAACGCCGCGCGCCCCAAATACCCGAGAAACAGGCCATGAGGTGCGGCGGCGCACTCGTGCCTGCGCGCAGCCATCTCCATCAGCGTCTACGGTGCGCTACAACATCGCGGGCAAACCGCCTGACAAGCCGAGCTTTCTGATCGTTCCGTCTATGAGCTACGTTGCCGTGCGGGGCAAGGGCGATCCCAATGCCGAAGGCGGCGCGTAGCAGAACGCGTTGCCGATGCCCTATGGCGTCGCCTATACCATCAAGATGTCGAAAAACGGCCCGCGAGAGATCGAAGGCTATTTCGACTTCGTCGTGCCTCCGCTCGAGGGCTTCTGGTGGCAAGACCACACCGATGGCGGGATCGATTACGCGCGGAAGGACGACTTCAACCTCATCTCATGCATCCGCCTGCCCGATTTCGTCACTCGCGAGGACTTCGACTGGGCCGTCTCGGAAGCCGCTGCCAAGAAGAAGCTGGACTTCTCGTCGGTCGAGCTGCTGAGGGTCGACGAGGGTCTTTGCATTCAGCGCATGCATACCGGGCCTTACAACGACGAACCGGCGACCATAGACGCCATGCGCACATTTGCAGCGGAACGGGGCTACGCCCCCGACTTCTCCGAAGCCTGTCTGCATCACGAGATTTACCTCTCCGACCCGCGCAAGTGCGCGCCGGAGAAGCTCAAGACCGTGATCCGTCATCCCATAAAGTTGATTTAGCGAAGCGAGTGACGCCGATCGCTTCGGCTTTTGGGCGCTCGCCGTGGCGTGGGCGGCAGCGGGACGTGCCCTGCGACCGGTGGCGGAGGCCGAGGCGCGGGAGCGCGCGTTCGTTTGCACCGCCTCGCACGACCTCGTCACCCCGCTCATGGCGGTGACCGCGAACTACGACGTGCTTGAAGCGGAGGCATTCGATCAGACCGGCCTTGCGTCCTGGGTCGCCAACATCCGTGCAGCGGCGGACGAGATGGCGACTCGCATTGCTGACATGCTCATGCACATGGGCGGCGACTAGCCAGGGCGAGCCCTGCAACGGGCATTATTATCCGGGAAGCGTTTGATTGCGAGACACGCCGGTGTGAGGGCCTGAGTCGTCAGGCCCCGCACAGGGGGACCGCGATGGTGGCCACCGCGCCGCCCGAGGGGCTGTTGGCGAGCGAGACGGAACCCCCATGGGCGCTCGCGGCCTCGGAGGCGGCGTGGAGGCCAGATGCACTCCAATGTCAGGGAGATGAAGACCGTGGCGAGGATGCTCAGGAAGGAGCGGGAGGGCATCCTGAACTGGTGGAAGAGGGGCTCCACAAACTCGTTCCTGGAAGGGCTGAACCCCGTCGTCCAGTCGGTCCGCAGCGCTGCAAGGGGCTTCAGGAGCATCGCCTATTTCAGGACGATAATCTTCCTCCGGCTGGGCCGCCTGGACTTCACGGCCCAGAAGAAGCTGACATGCGCTACCCACTAGAAACGTCGAAGAGCCCATTTTTGGCCTTCGGTGGCAAATACGAGCGCTTGCCATAAAAATGAGCGACGTCTCTACCTGCAGCTTGCCAAAATCGACCTCCGATGGCAATGGTAAAAGTGTCATCGGAGGCCTGTTTTGGCGTTGGTTTTTGCCACTGGAGGTCGATTTTGGTTTTTAGGCGCCATCGGAGGCCGTTTTTGGCGCGGAGCCGGGCTTCTGCCTGTGTACGTGCGCGGGCACTGCGGGCTTTATCGCCTCCAGGAGCGGGCGATTTCCTGGTAGCGGCGCGCAGCGAGGCTGCCACGTTGCCAGATCAGGCGAAAGTCGTGCTCGACAAAGAAGTCGCTTGGGGTGATGTCGCGCAGCTCGCCCTGATCGAGCTCGCGCTCAACCGCTGCGCGGTACAAAAACGTAATGCCAGTCCCCGCCCGGACGCACAGCTTGATGGCGGGGATGCTGGCGACCTCGAACGTGCCTGCGAAGTCGTCAAGATCGAGGTCGCGCGCGGCGAGGTGCTTCTCTAGGATCTCGCGCGTGCCCGACCCCGCTTCGCGTAGGATGAGCCTGCGGTCGAGTAGGCTGGCCATGGATACCGGCTTATAGGACGCGTCGAACTCATCTGCGCTCCCAACAGCTACATAGCGCTCGCGCGATACCGGGGCGGAGTCGAAGAGGGCCCTGTTAAAGGATCCTTCTACCAAGGCGAAATCAATAGTACCGGCCTCCAGGCCTTCCACAAGCTCCTGCGTGTTGCCAACGCTCATCTGCACCATCTCGTCGGGATGTTTTGCCATATGGCGGGCGAGTACGCGGGGAATCCAATAGTCGCAGATGGTGCGCGTGCAGCCAAAACGCAGGGGAGCCTTGGCGGGCTGCTCCAGCGTTAGGGCTTTCGCTTGCGCCTTGAGCCTCGTCTCATCGTTCTCCATTGTTTCGAGCGCTCGAAACAGCATCGCCCCCGCTTGCGTGAGCTCGCCGCGCCGGCCGCCCTTGTGGAAGAGGGCGCACCCGTAATGCGCCTCGAGCTGCCGGATATGCTGCGATACGGCGGGCTGGGTGATATGGAGCTCCGCTGCCGCCTGCGTGAAGCTGCCCAGCCTGCAGACCGTCAAGAACGTATGGGTGCGGTAATCCAGCACGTTGACTCCTATGCTCAAGAATCATCTATAACATCGTCCATATATAACAAATACTTATAGAGTGATAACCAATAGGGTGAAAAGAATTATAAGCCAAGGTAGTACTATCGCTATGCATTCAATCTTGGCTGTTTGCCGAGAGAGATTTGGGTTTATGTCGTAGGCGGCGGAGCGGTTCCGCGCATGCAGGGACGGCGCGTATAGAGAGGAAGAAGATATGGCGGAAAGAACGTGGGACAAGGTTCAAGATAGCTGGAGGGGCGTGGCGCTATGCCTGCTTATCGCTCTGCCGGCATGGTTTTTGGGCAAGCGCTTCGACGTGATCGGCGGGCCGGTCTTCGCCATCCTCATCGGTATGGTGCTGGCGCTGTTTATTAAGGACGACGCGGCGTTGCCGTTTGCGCCCGGTATCAAGTTCACCTCTAAGAAGATCTTGCAGTACGCGGTTATCCTGTTGGGCTTTGGCCTCAACCTTTCCCAGATCGCGCGCGTGGGCGCCCGTTCGCTGCCCATTATCGTGGCGACTATCACCACGTCGCTGGTGATTTCTTTCGCCCTGCATCGCGCCCTCAAGATCCCCACCAAGATTTCCACTCTGGTGGGCGTGGGGTCGTCAATCTGCGGCGGCTCGGCAATCGCGGCGACCGCTCCGGTTATCGATGCGGACGATGAGGAGATCGCGCAGGCCATCAGCGTCATCTTCTTGTTCAACATCATCGCCGCGCTTATTTTCCCGGCTCTTGGCGGCATGCTTGGCCTTTCAAACGAGGGCTTTGGCCTGTTTGCCGGCACCGCCGTCAACGACACCTCGTCCGTAACCGCCGCCGCTGCCGCGTGGGACGGCATACACCCTGGCGCCAATACGTTGGACGAGGCGACCATTGTGAAGCTCACCCGCACGCTCGCCATCATCCCCATCACGCTGGCGCTGGCATTTTGGCAGGTTCACAAGGCCAAGCGCGCCGCCGCGAACGGCGAGGGCGGCGAAGCTGCGGGCACGTTCGATATCAAGAAGATCTTCCCCTTCTTTATCCTCTTCTTTGTGCTTGCCAGCGTGATCACCACGGTCTTCGCGCTACCTGCGGGCGTGACCGCGCCCATAAAGGAGCTCTCCAAGTTCTTCATTGTTATGGCTATGGCGGCGATTGGTTTCAACACCAATATAGTCAAGCTGGTTAAGACGGGCGGCAAACCCATCTTTATGGGTCTGTGCTGCTGGATCGGCATCGCTCTGGTGAGCCTGGGCATGCAGCATCTGCTTGGCATTTGGTAGGCTATTGTCTTTAAAAGGAAAAAAGCATCGCGCGTTCTGCGCCTCGAAATCTCAGAAGGGGTTTCGAGGCGTTTTTTAGGGCGGCGGATTAGCATTCTGAGTGCAACGGCATGGGGCCTGCTCACGAGCGTGGCGCACTCCCGGGGGCTACGATGTTGGCTGTCTAGGTCAACGTCGGAGCGAGGGGACATGCGCCGCTACAGGCATCTTAGCGCCGAGGAGCGCGACAGGATAGCGGAGATGCACGCGAGGCATGAGGGGGTCTCGGCTATCGCCGCTGCGATAGGCAGGAACAAGTCCACGGTGAGCAGGGAGATCGCCAGGAACGGCCGGAACGGGCGCTACGGGGCCATCGCCGCCCAGTCGCGCTCCGACGCCCGCCGCAAGGCCTGCAGGCCCCGCAAGAGGCTCTCCGACCCGGCCCTCGCGGCCGAGGTGCGCAGGCGCATCGTCGACGACCGCCGGTCGCCCGAGCAGATAGACGGCAGGTCCCGCCTCGAGCGCGGCGGGCGCTGCGTCGTGAGCTTCTCCACCATCTACCGTGCCGTGAACGCCGGCGAGCCCGCCTATTCCGAAGGGGGCATACGGGCGGTATCCGCCCGCTATGATTCTCGTAGTTCATCTTGACCACGGGTTCATTTTAAGTAAGCAGTGCAGCTATGAGCTGAGGATAAAGCGCCACAGTGTGCCCCGCGCTCTCGACTTCTCGGTAGAAACGTGAGCCTTTGGTCAATGCATCTCAAGATTGAGCGATGGTTCCGCTTTTGATTTGGTGGCATGACGGAGTGCGACGGCATGGCATTGTCGCATCGCTGTGCTGTCGCAGCGCCAGACGTCTTCGTGGCCGCCGTTCAGCCCTCGTCGAGCTCCTTCAGCCGGAAGAGGCAGCGGTCCAGAAACCCGCTCCTGGCTTGCGCGGCAAGGAGTCCGTCGCAGAAGCGGTCGCCACGAACGCACCACGTGATGCATGCACGTATCAGGTCAATGTCCCCATGGTCGATGTCGCAGCTGTCTATGCCTTCCGAGGTGTCGATGCCATGGCGTTCAAGCGTCTCGAAGTAGCTGGTGTCCGCGAACCCGTCCAGTTCATAGAAATCGTCGACGAAATCCTCGAGTCCGAGCGTCCCGCCCCCAAGCTCGACATTCATGTTTCTGTCCTCCAGCTTGCCAGCGTGCTTGGTTAGTCTTTCGAACATGTTCGCTCCTTAGCTCAAAAGTCCGTTGTCGCCCAGGTAGTCCACGAAGGCATCGATGATCTGAGCCGTGCGAGTCGCGATGTCTATTTCGGTGAAGTCTCCCATGACTTGTGTCAGGCGCTTGAGTTCCGCGATCTTTGTTCCGGCTTTGCGCTTGCCATTGCCGTCGGTGTATCCCTCATAGTACTTGCGTTTATCGCAGAATCTGTAGTCGGCCGCGCGGATGTTTACACGCTTCTCGAGCAGCGCCTTGTTACCCAGTGCCTCCAGGTTGGATTGGTCGACGAGCGGGTCTACCTCGTTGCGCTTCTTGGCATAGATGTGCTCAATTTCGAGCGTAGTGTCTAGGTCCATGAGTGGTTGATCTGGGTCTGCGTACGCCCACCAAGTGAGCATGGACTTCGTTACAGGCCTGCCGTTGGTGAACACGTAGGTTCGGAATCGCTCAGCAATATTTGCGCGATTGAAGTGGTGGTTGGGAAACTCCACCGGGCGGTGCTCCACGATGTTGATCATCTCGGGATACACTGGCGAACGCAGCGCATTTACGCCGGGACGCTCAATGGCGTAGGCGAGAACGAATGCCGTGATCTTGTTTAGAAAGCCGTAGAGTGC
This sequence comes from Collinsella sp. OM07-12, assembly GCF_003438275.1. Lineage (NCBI taxonomy): Bacteria > Bacillati > Actinomycetota > Coriobacteriia > Coriobacteriales > Coriobacteriaceae > Collinsella > Collinsella sp. OM07-12. The sequence goes on along the minus strand of NZ_QSTQ01000009.1, from coordinate 77,918 downwards.
CTCGTCATCGAGGACACTTTTGCTGTCGCGGTTGGCAAGGAACCAGACGCTTAGCAGATAGGTCCACATGCCGTTGGGGGCGTAGTTCAGCACGAAGAGCCTGCGGAGCACGCGCTCGCTGAACCCTTCCTGCGCGTCGACGCGTTTCCAGAAGCCGAGCAGCGCCTCGAGATCGTCGAGCGTGGCGTCCTCCTTGAGCATGGCGTAGCCATCGGCACCGAAGAAGTCGCGCAACGATGCGGTGGTCGTGTCGCGGATGCCTTTCTTCGCGCGGCGGTAGTACATATAGCGCGTAAATAGCTCATCGGTTGGTGTACCGCGCATGGGCCGGAAGATAGCGTTCGCTCCCTCCTCGAGCGCCTTCCAGCGACGGATGAACTCGTCCTTGCGCCCCGTGTCGGAATAATGCTTGTAGAACTGGCTTTTGAAGATGTCGGCATCCGAGAGAGGCAGCCCTCGGTCGTTTAGAGTCGAGAAGATGCGTAGCGCGGTGTCCTGCGACTCCGCTTCAATGGGTAACAGTATCACATTGTTGATGACGCGTGTGGCCATGTAGACGGTGTAGGTGGGCCACTCGCTCACCAGTTGTTCAATTTTCCTCTGGAAGAAAGCGAAGTTGCGGGCATAAGCGCTCTTCCAGCCATCGCCTACGTTGCCCTCTCGTAAAATCTCGAGGAATTCATTCTTGTCGTTGTCCGATGCAACCTCGGAGTCGATCTTGAGGCGCTCCATGTCGGGCTCGTCGAACTCGTCGGTTTTCCATACACAACGGGCGATTGCCTCGCGCATCTTCACAGACTGCTTATCCTTCATGTTGGTGAACTTGTCGTAGAACGCGCGGAGCAGCAGCATGATGGTGGTGAGGCGCTGCTGGCCGTCAATGATCTCAAGTTGGCCAGAGAGGTTCTTAAAGGTGACGATGGGCCCTAGAAAGTATTCGTCGTTTTCGCTGTCGAAACGCTCGTAGTCATCGCCTGGAAAAGCGAACGAGAACAGGTCATCCCACAGCGTTGCGCATTCATCCTCGCCCCAGGCGTAGGGCCTCTGGTAGTCGGGGATGAGGAAGTCTGATCGCTTATCGGTGAGAAGATCGCGAATCGATCGCTGGTCGATGTTGAGCTTGGACATGAGCTGTACCTTCCGCGCAGGAACAATCAAGATGACACGGATTATATCGCCGAAGTCGTCATTCGCTCCATTGCTGAGAGTTATTGAATCTAGCAACCTCTGGCCAACCCTTACGGTTTCATGTCGTGATCCATATCGGCGCTGATCAATGCCCGTGATGCTTCTGCTTGCACCTTCTTTGGGGGGCACGAACGAGAGATGCGGTCTACAGATGACTGAATAGCTCCATTCGTTTTGGTTACAAGAAAACATGCTGCGCGCCTGCGGCATGAAGGAGAGGGAATCCTATGAAAATCGTTGTATTGAGCGGCAGCCCGCGCAAGGGCGCCAATACCGACACCATGGTTGAGGCGTTTGCCGAGACCGCGCGTGAGGGCGACAATGCGGTCGAGGTCGTCCGCGTTGCCAGCAAGAAGATCGCCGGCTGCTTGGGATGCCAATACTGCTTCGCCCATGAGGGCGTCTGCGTGCAGAAGGATGACATGGCCAACGTGATCGAGTCGCTGAAAGACACCGACATGGTTGTCTTCGCTTCGCCTATCTACTGGTTTGATATCACTGCACAGGAGAAGGCTGTCATCGACCGCCTGTACGCCTTCGGTGCTACGGGCTTCCCGTTCACCAAGACGGCCCTTTTGCTCGATAGCCACAGCGAGGGCGTCTATGATGCGGCTATCGCTATGTACAAGTCAGCCTGCGCGTACTGCAAGTGGGAGGACCAGGGCATTGTCACCATTAGCGGCATGACCGAGCGCGACAGCATGGCCTCCTCGCCCAAGCTGGAAAAGGTGCGAGAGCTCGCTCGCAAGCTCGCCTAAGGGCTCGAAGAGCGCATGGCAATCAACACTAGTGGAAATGCTTGCTGTCCTTACCAAGAGGAATGCTGATTGCCATGCGTTGAAGTCCTTGCGGACAATCTTGGCGCGCTAGGAGGCCTTCTCGCTCAGGAACTCCTTGAACGCGGGGATGTCGAAGCCGACGAGGCCACGTCCACGTTCCCCGATAACGCCGTCCTCGAGGAGGCGGCGTTTGTATTGACTTGCATAGTTGCTGGCGACGCCCATACGCTTGGCAATTTCTGAGACCCTGCTGGGGCCAGAATCGGGCAGAAGACTGTGAGTGAAAATCGGGAGTAGCGCTCCCGATTTTGACCAATTAACGTTTGTACGAGATAATAGACTCCATAACGGGAGGCGATTGTATGTACATCGAGCGCGAAATTGAACAGACGATAGATTCGATGCTGGGACAGGGAAAAGTTGTCTTGGTGACCGGAGCGCGCCAAGTTGGGAAGACGACGGTTCTCAAGCAACATCTAGGCGACCGATTCGACTATGTTTCGATGGAGAACCCGCGGGATTATCTTCTTGCAAAAGAGGACGCCGCCCTGTTTTTCGAGTCTCATGATCTGCCGATCATCATTGATGAGATTCAGCGAGTGCCTGAGCTTTTTTCTCCGGTGAAGTGGGTTGTCGATCAATCAGAGGAGAAGGGACGAATCGTCCTCACGGGATCCCAGACATATCACCTTATGAAAGGGGTGAGCGAATCCTTGGCGGGGAGGATTAGAATTCTGGAGATGCCCTCTTTAAGCTTGCGCGAACTCGTTGGTGGTCCCCAGGGCCCTCGTCCGTATATCCCCAAAAAGGTTTCCTTGGCCTCTAAGATGTCTTCGGGAAATATTTGGAACATCATCCATAGGGGTTCGATGCCCGAACTGCAAGACCCAACTATCGATTGGGACTCCTATTATTCCGACTACGTTGCCGCATATCTCGAACGCGATGTTCGCGATCTTGTAAACGTAAAGGATGAGGCGAAGTTCTACAGCTTTATGGTCGCGTGCGCAGCGAGAACGGGGCAACTGTTAAATGCCACCGATATTGGAAACACCGTTGACGTCGACCGTAAGACGGTGAAGGCTTGGCTCTCGGTTTTGCAGGCGTCGAACATCGTTCGGATTGTCGAGCCCTTTTGGCCTAATGTCGATAAGCGTCTGACCAAGACCCCTAAGATATTCTTTATGGATACAGGTCTTGTTTGTCATCTAACGAGGTGGATAACGCCGGAGCAATTGCGCAATGGGGCCGCGGCGGGGCATATATTTGAGACGTTCGTTGTCTCGGAAATTTTGAAGAGCTTTATGAACACGGGGAAGAGCCTTCGCGACGTATGGTTCTATCGAGACCAAAAGAAGCGCGAAATTGATTTGCTCATCCAAGAGGGCCATATTCTCCATCCCGTCGAGGTGAAGATGTCGGCCACGGTGGGCAAAGATGCGGTGAAGAATTTTTCCTGTCTCGAGGGCCTGACCGGCTATGAAATTGGGTTTGGACACGTTGTCTGCCAAACCCCGGATCCATACCTTATTACCAAGGATGTCCAAGCGATTCCTGTGTGGGGCATATGATATACGTTGCAACGAGCGGGGCACGGAGCGCGATGTTGCTGCGTTCCGGGCCCCACCGTTTTAAGAGCTTATGGCGGTTCTGCCGTTGTTTTAGTCAAACAGGCTCGGCATGTCGTTTTCCTTCATGAGGGCACCGGCAGAAGGCAGGCTCTGCGCAGTGAACTTTTCGGCCGAGACACCGGCACCAAGAATCTCTTCGGTCGTGCCGATGGTGGTGACCGAGCGGCCCTTCTTGGCCGTGAAAGCCTGGACGCCCTGCGTGTTGGTGGTCGTCTTGGTCTTAAGCAGCGACGTGTTGAAGTTCATCAAACGATAGTCGCTCGAGACCAGCGCGATGTCGCGATCTTCCTTGAGCACCTGCGCATACAGCAGCTTACTGCCGCCGTAGATGGCGTTCTTAAGGCGCTTGCGGTTGGTCTTGGTGACGTATCCGGCAAGTGCGACGCGCACCACACGGCCGTTCTCAAAGACAAACAGTACGTCGGCTTTGTAATCCTCGGGGTCGATGACCCAGAGCACGCTCTCGTCGGGTTCCATTTCGAGGTCGGTCGGCAGGTATGAGCCCAGCTGGGCCGACTTGGTATCCTCAAACGCCGCAACCTTGCACTTGTATACCTGGCTCTTGTTGGTAAAGACCAGCAGCTCGTGAGTGTTGGAGGACGGGAACTCGATAAAGGGTTTGTCGCCGTCCTTGTACTTGAGTGTGGTCGCCTTCTTGAGCACGCGGTCCGTCATCTTCTTAAGGTAGCCATCGCGCGAGAGCATGATAGTGACCGGGTACTCCTCGACCTCGGGCTCCAAGCTTACTTCGATAACCTCATGGGGCTCGATCCTGCCCGTGCGGCGCGGCATCACGTACTTCTTGTTGACCGCGGCCAGCTCGTCGCTGATGACCTTCTTGATGTTCTCCTCGCTGGAGAGGATCTCCTCGAGCTCGGTAATCTCGCCCTCGAGTTTTGCGATGTCCTTGGTGCGGTTGAGGATGTACTCCTCGTTGATGTTGCGGAGCTTAAGCTCGGCAACAAACTCGGCCTGGGTCTCGTCGATGTCGAAACCCTTCATAAGGTTGGGCACGACCTCGGCCTCAAGCTTGGTGCCGCGAATGATGGCGATGGCCTTGTCGATGTCGAGCAGGATCGCCTCGAGGCCGTGCAGCAGGTGCAGGCGCTCGGACTTTTTGCCCAGGTCAAAGTTAATGCGGCGACGCGTGGACTGAATGCGCCATGCGACCCACTCGTGCAGGATCTGGCGCACGCCCATAACGCGGGGGTAGCCGTCGACCAGCACGTTGAAGTTGCATGAGAACGAGTCCTGCAGCGTGGTTGAGCGGTAGAGCTTGGCCATGAGCTTATCGGGGTCGACACCGCGCTTAAGGTCGATTGCGATGCGCAGGCCCGAAAGGTCGGTCTCGTCGCGGATGTCGGCGATCTCTTTGACTTTGCCCTCTTTGGAGAGCTTGACGATGCGCTCGATGATGACATCGGTCTTGGTGGTGTAGGGAATCTCGTAGACCTCGATGATGCGCTCTTCGGGAATCCAGCGCCAGCGGGAGCGAATCTGGAAGCTGCCAAGGCCGGTCTCGACGATCTTCTCCATCTCCTCGCGGCGGTAGATGATCTCGCCGCCGGTCGAGAAGTCGGGCATGGGCATGTACTCGAGCAGGTCGCAGTCGGGATCCTGCAGGTAGTGCATCGTGGCAGTGCAGACCTCGTTGAGGTTGAAGCCGCAGATGTCGGATGCCATGGCGACGCCGATGCCCTTATTGGCCGAGACGAGGATGTTGGGGAACGTGGTGGGCAGCAGGCGCGGCTCCTTCATGGCACCGTCGTAGCTGTCAACAAAGTCGACCGGGTCCTTGTCGATGTCCTTGAAGATCTCGGCGCTGATGGGCGCGAGTTTGGCCTCGGTATAACGCGAGGCGGCGTAGCTCAGGTCGCCCGAATAGTACTTGCCAAAGTTGCCCTTTGACTCCACGAAGGGGGCAAGAAGCGCTTCGTTGCCGGTGGCCAGGCGCACCATCGTCTCGTAGATCGCGCCGTCGCCGTGCGGGTTGAGCTTCATGGTCTGGCCCACGATGTTGGCGCTCTTCTGGCGCTCGCCCTTGAGCAGGCCCATCTTGTACATGGTGTAGAGTAGCTTGCGGTGCGAGGGCTTAAAGCCATCGATCTCGGGGAACGCACGCGACACGTTAACGCTCATGGCGTAGGGCATGTAGTTGACCTCGAGCGTCTGCGTGATCGGCTGGTCGGTGACCTCGGAGTGCAGGCCGATGACGTTCTCGGCGTTGACCTGCTTTTTCTTTGGCTGGTTCTTCGTCTTCTTCTTTGCCACGATTTCCTCTTGAACTTCTTATGGGCCGTCGTTATTGATTTGCTGCTACTGCAGATCTAGCTGGTCCAGGTATTCCTTGCCGTGCTCGGAGATATGGCGCTTACGGCCCGCCTCGTCGTTGCCCAGCAACAGGTTGAACATGGTTTCCATCTTGGTGACGTCCTCGGACTCCACCTTGATCAGGCGGCGCGTTTCGGGGTTCATGGTGGTGAGCCACATCATGTCCGGATCGTTTTCACCAAGACCCTTGGAGCGGTTGATGGAACACTTCTGGCCGCCAATCTCTTTGAGGATGCCGTTTTTCTCGAGTTCGGTGTAGGCAAAGTAGGTTTTCTCTTTGCAGTTGATCTCGTAGAGCGGCGACTCGGCGATATACACGTACCCCTCGTCGATAAGCGTGGGCACCAGGCGGTAGAGCATGGTGAGCACGAGTGTGCGGATGTGATAACCGTCGACGTCGGCATCCGTACAGATGATGACCTTGTTCCAGTTGAGGTTGTCCAAGTCGAAGGCACCAAGGTTCTTGATGCGCTTGTCCTTGATCTCCACGCCGCAGCCCAGCACGCGCATGAGGTCCATGATGATGTCGGACTTAAAGATGCGCGGATAATCCTCCTTCAGGCAGTTGAGGATCTTGCCTCGGACGGGCATAACGCCCTGGAACTCGGCATCGCGCGACGTGCGGATGGCGCCTGCTGCCGAGTCGCCCTCTACGATGTAGATCTCGCGACGGTTCTTGTCCTTGGAACGGCAGTCGATGAACTTCTGCACGCGGTTGGCCATGTCGGTCTTCTGCTGCAGATTGGTCTTAATGCTCTGACGCGTCTTCTCGGCGTTCTCGCGCGAGCGCTTGTTGATGAGTACCTGCTCCATGATCTTGTTGGCGGCGTCTTTGTTCTCGATCAAGTAGGTCGAGAGGCGCTCCTTAAAGAATGCCGTCATGGCCTGCTGGATAAAGCGGTTATTGATGGCCTTCTTGGTCTGGTTTTCGTAGGACGTCTGAGTGGAGAAGCAGTTGGTCACCAGTACCAGACAGTCCTGAACGTCTTGCCACTTAATGCCGCTCTCGTTTTTGTTGTACTTGCCTTGGCCCTTAATGTAGGCATCGATGGCGCTGGTCAGAGCACTGCGCGCGGCCTTCTCGGGCGAGCCGCCGTTCTCGAGCCATGATGAGTTGTGGTAGTACTCCTGCATCATGAAAGTGCGCGAGAAGCACATGCAAGCAGTGATTTTTACGTTGTAATCGGGCAGGTCCTCGCGATCGCGACCGCGACGATCGGCCTCAATAAAGAAGGGCTCGGTAAGGTAGTCGGTACCGACCTTCTCAAGCACGTAGTCCTCGATGCCCTTGGGATAGCAAAAATCCTCTTCGGAAAACTCGCCATCGTCACCCTCAATGCGCAGGCGGAAGGTCACGTTGGCGTTGACCACGGCCTGGCGGCGCATGGTCTCGCGATACCAGTCGTGGGGAATGCTGATCGAGGTAAAGACCTCAAGATCGGGGCGCCACTTGATAGTGGTGCCGGTGCGGTTCTCGTCGCTGGGCTCAATCTCGAGTGCCTTCTTCTTGGCGCCGACAACCTTGCCCTTCTTAAAGTGCAGGGAGTACTTGTTGCCGTCGCGCCAGACGGTGACGTCCATGTACTCGGAGGCGTACTGGGTCGCGCACGAGCCCAGGCCGTTGGTGCCGAGCGAGAAGTCGTAGTCGCCGCCCTGGTTGTTGTTGTACTTGCCGCCGGCGTAGAGCTCGCAAAAGACGAGCTCCCAGTTAAAGCGCTTCTCGGAGGGGTTCCAGTCGAGCGGGCAGCCACGGCCGTTGTCCTCTACCTGAATAGAGCCATCGCGAAAAGCGGTGAGGGTGATGAGCTTGCCGTAGCCCTGGCGCGCCTCGTCAACGGCGTTGGACAGGATCTCGAAGGCGGCATGCGCACAACCGTCGAGTCCGTCCGAGCCAAAGATGACGGCGGGGCGCAGGCGTACGCGCTCCTCGTCCTTGAGCTGGCGGATACTGTCGTTACCATAGTTTGCGGTGTTTTTTGCCATACTCGCTCTCTCGGTGCTCCTTTGCTGCGTTTAAGTCATATAGATAGTCAAAGTAGCATAGCCCAGCCCACAGACGATTCCACCCAACACGAAATCCATCGAACAATCGTTCGTGGTATATTGATTGATGTTACTTTATTGGGAGAAATAGCTGAATGAAATCAAGAGTTATTTGATTTCATTTAGTAGAATAAGACATATATTAAACGAAAACGAATCAAGAGAGCTTTTATTTAATAGAACGGTGAAGATATGAAGATTATCGAACGTCCTCAATATATGGAAGCGCTTCTTGGCGCTAAGGGAACGCCGGACATCAAGGTTATTACCGGCATTCGTAGGTGCGGCAAATCTGTTCTACTGGAAGCTCTTGCTGATCGCTTTCGTGAGGCCGACCCCGATGCCAATATTATCCGCATCAATTTCAATCTCCTCGAATTCGAGGAACTAACGGATTATCGAGCATTGCATCGCTACGTTGAGGAAGGCTATTGCGAGGGCCTCGATAACATTGTGATGATCGATGAGGTGCAAACCTGCGTTGGGTTCGAAAAAGCGGTCAATAGCCTTCATGCATCGGGAAGATACGATATCTACGTTACTGGCTCCAACGCTTTCTTGCTTTCGAGTGATTTGGCGACGCTTTTTCGCGGGCGGACATATGAGGTTGAAGTATTTCCGTTTTCCTTGCTTGAGTTTTCGACATATCACGAAATTCATAACCCGGACGAAGCGCTTGACCGATATTTGAGAGAGGGCGGAATGCCTGGCTCATATTTGTATCCTAGCGAGCGAGCTCGCTATCGATATATTGCGAACGTGCTAGATGTCTTGGTTTTGCGTGATGTGGAAGAAAAGCATGGGGTTCGTAACAAGGTGCAGCTAGAACGTGCATGCGATTTCCTAATGGACAATATCGGTAACATATCTTCTGTTAGCGGGATTGTGGCTGCGCTGGATGCTGCCGGAACACGCGTTTCCGTGGCAACGCTCGCCCAGTACCTCGGATATTTATGCCAGGCCTTTGCGTTCTATCGAGTGCGCCGCTATGACGTAGGCGGTAAAAAGTACCTCACTTCGGGTGATAAATACTATTTATCGGATCATGCAATCAGATACGCAAAACTGGGCACTAAAAAGCTCGACTTCGGGCACGTATATGAAAATATGGTCGCCATAGAGCTCCTAAGACGCGGTTGGGAAATCTATGTCGGGGTGCTTTATAAGAAGGAAATCGACTTCGTGGCAATTCGTCGCGATGAGCGAGTGTATATCCAAGTTAGCGATGACATTTCGCGTCAGGAGACTTTTGAACGCGAAGTGGCACCCCTGCTTGCGATACGTGATGCGTATCCCAAAATGGTCATTGCGCGAACAAAGCACGAGGCTGTTGATTATGAGGGGATTAAGGTGGTCGACATCGCCCGATGGCTGATGGGGGAGGGGCCGGATGTCGAATAGCGGACAGTGATAGTTTACGCTCGCGTTTACTCGGACAAAACCGAGTCGGTTTTGTCCGAGTAAGTTTGAATAGCGAATCGAAATTGTTATGTCCACATGGCGATGGCGGACATGGTTTCCATAATGACAGATATAGTTGACATCTTGTGAAGGATACAATATATTTCTGTCATGTTGCAACGGATATCTGTCCATTACTACGAAAGGAACTCCATGCCGGGCAAAAAGAACCTACGCATGAAGGCGGCGCGCGCGGCGGTTGGCCTTTCGCAAGCTGACTTGGCCCAGGCCGTGGGCGTTACGCGCCAGACCATCGGCCTGATCGAGGCGGGCGGCTACAACCCCACGCTCAATTTGTGCGTGGCAATCTGTAAAGCGCTACGCGTTACGTTGAACGACTTGTTTTGGGAAGACGAGAGCGACGTCGACCCTAATACTCTTTAGGAGTTCGCTATGAAATATGAAGATCTGAAAATCGTGCAAAAGTGGCGTGAATATGCCGGCCCAAAGGATGAGCGCCTGGAGGCTGAGAACGCGAAGATCTACAAGATTGGTTTCGTGCTGCTTTCGTTTGGCATGTTGATGATCTTTTTCTACCAGTTTATAGCTCGACAGGTTGCGTGGGTTCACAGCGACGCTAGTGAAATGCCGCATGGCTTTGCAACGCCGTTCGAGGCAGCCATGTATTTGTGGCTCGTTATCGTGATGTTGATTTGCGCAGGACTGCAAACGCGGAAGGGCTATGTCGATACCAATCGTTTTGGGCAAACCGAGCATCTTCCTGTTGGATATTTCATGCTTGTCAGCGGTCTTAGCGGCGCCGCGTTCGCGCTTGTTATTGCCGCAATGCGCTGTATCGCTGAGGCGCAGATCGTACCGCTCGAAAGCGTCTTTTGGTTGGCGAACCTGGCCACGGGCGTGTTCTGCGGTGCGACGATTTTCGCGGCCACGTTTGCTGCCCTGTGCGCAACTTTTTTCACGGCGAAAAGACGCCGTGCCAAGCTCGAGGCAGAACTCGACTCCTCTGACGACATCTAATGCGTAATGGGCTGGCTCTGGGTATCCAGAACCAGCCCATTTGATGTTCGATGAGCCGAGTCGGCGTCTCTCGAAAAAACAGCTAGGAGCTAGCGAGGCGTATCCGAATTGACCTCATTGGCGGTGTCGGTTTCGAGTGCCGTACGGCGGGCGCTGTAGGCGACGAGGCCGGCGCCTGCCGCGGCGAGTGCTGCAGCGGCTGCCATGAGGGGAGCGTTGACATCGCTCGTGCCCGCAAGCACGCCCGCTTTTCCGGAACGCTTGTTATTGCCGTGGTCCTTGCCACTGCCGGAGCTGCTTCCGTCGGATCCGCCGCCCTCGTCAGCGCCGCCGCCACTCGAGCCACCATCGCCGTCTGCTGTCATCGGGGCGTCGTGAAGTCCTGTCGTATCCGCGCTGCCGCATACGCCGACCTGCACTTCTGAGCGTTCGCATGCCGCGTCGGGCACATGAAGCTCGTGCAGTACGGCGCCCAGTGCCGAGTTTGCGCCGGGTCGGATTTCCTCGAGCGTTACGGGATCGAGCGCCACCAGGTCACGCGCCTTCGCATACAGCGTGACGCGTTTGCCCACCTCGTCGCCCCAGCTCTCCGGGATGGCAAAGCTCATGCGGAATTGTGCCGTGCAGCCCGGTGCCAGCACGGCGTTTCCATTGTCGGCAACCAGCGGGTGCGTTGCAAAACGTGCGCCCAGCGTCTCGAGTGCGTATTTCACGCGTGCCATATCGTTGGCCGAAGCGTCCTCGGCAAGCTCTGGATCGTAGATCGAAGCCATGCGTGCGTTCGCTCCGAATCCGATGGATGCGCTGGAGAACGGCTGGCTGGAGCCCTCTCGGTACAGATCGATCGTGCCGGCGGTCAGCAAGGTGTTGCCGTCGTTTCGCACCGTGACCAAAAAGGATTCGCCTGCTGCTCCGGGCACCACCGCGCCCGAGGTAGCGACCGCGCCCGTCGGAGTGGCACACGCCACCAAGGGCACTTCGATGCCGTGCAGCTTTGCCTCGCTCTTCTCCGCGCTCACAATGTGCGTGGCGAGCGCGGAGAGCATGCCTCCCGACGTCAAAAATGTCGTTATCTGATCGACGGGATGGTCCAGCTCGCACATCACGAACGGCTCCGTGAACAGATCGCCTGCCAAGGTGCTGGCGAAAATGCGGAAGTGCTTGCCCATCACTGCTACCGGGTTGCCTTCTTCGTCGTAGGTTTGTCCCACCTTGCCATCGGTATTCTCTACATAGAGCACGCACCTGCCGTTGCTGCTTACGCTAAACGACGCCGGGCCACAGCCTGCGGCACCCACGGGCTGCGTTGCAAATGCCGATGCGCCTCGCGTCCACGTAATATGCTGCAGTTGCTCGTTGACGGTTGCCAAAAAGCCCGTGTGCTGCGGCCACGGCACCGCGTGGGGTACTGTGGCGTCTGGTGACATAACGCCCCAACCCGCGATGGACTGGCCGATCACGGCGTACGATGCGCAGCCGCAACCGCCTGCGGTCTCGTACGCAACGGGCACCACCATTTTGCCGTTGATATTCTCGGGTGCGCCCAGCTCGATACTCGACGGTGCTTGCGGAAAGCGGAGAACTTGGCGGAACGTCAGGCTGTCGCCCGAAACGTCCGACCACAGGGTAAAGCACTCCAGCGCAACCTCGGCCTCGCTGCCGAGCGCCTTTTCTGCGGTGGCTCCGCGGCGGTGGAGGTAGGCACCCGACAGGCGCCCGTCGACCAGTGTCTTGCCCACCGTGATACGTGGACACTGCAGGCAATGGTAGCCATCCTCCTGAAGGCGGCCGCGCGAGATACTGCGCCACGACGTGTGCGACACCACGCGGATCTCGTCATTGCTTATGCGCGGGCGCACGACGGACAGTATGCCGGCTGTGCTTGCCGTATCGAAAAGGGTGTTGTCGCCGGCGGGGCGCTCGCCCGAGACCAGCAGCACGTAGGCGTCCTGGTTTTCCCTCCCGTCTGTATATTCCACCACGTCGAAGTCGTAATCGAATATGCCGTCACGCTCTACGTCGCCCTCGCCAAACCCAAGGGGGAAGTCCACGGGCGTGGGAGCGGACCACGTGCCGTTTGCCTTTGTGTGTACCACCAGGCGCGAGCGACCATTGTCGCCGTAGCGCACCGAGGCGATACGGAATAGGCACTCCACGCCGGCGATCATCGTTAGCCTCATGTGGGCTTCGCTGAGCACGCCGGAAAACAGCACGTTGTCGCTCGAGGGTTTTATGCCGCCGCGATCGTCCTCCGACACACAAGCAGAATTGGCGTTGGGGTCCGCAACGGCGTCCTTCGCCTGCCCGATATGGGTGTACGTATACATCGGCGCGGTGTTTTCGTTGTTTTCCATCAGTGCGTGGACAAAATGCTCAACCTGTTCCGTGTCGTCGCTCTCCGCGTCTGCCTCGAGCTCAATGCGTGTGACCGCCCGGTCCCAATCGCGTCCGACAGACGCGACGTTTTTCGCGGTGGCTGCAACCTCGGCGCGTGCGAGTAGCTCGGCGTTGGTGACGATGGTGGCAGATGCGATAAATTGCGGCACACCACCTGCCTCGGCGTTGCCGGCCGAGCCGAAGCAGGCATCCAGCGTATAAGGCGTATCCCCACCCAATGCAAGCTCAGAGCGCTGGAGCACATACTGGTCGCCGTTGTTCACCGACATATTCCACGAATCGGCGAGTGTGGGCCACGACCCCGACCAGGCCTTGGTGGTCCATTTGAACATCACGAACTGGAGTATCACATCGACATCGACGTCTGCGCCTACACGCAGCCGCGGAAGCTGGTGGCCGTCCGCTTTCTCGTACCCAATGAACAGTGTGAGGGATGCGGCGCCACGCACGGCAGACGAAGCGACGCCTGCAACGCCGGCGCCAAAGGTGACGGCAAGCCCGATCTGGATGGTGAACGAGCCCGACGTGTTGGAGTAGTCGAGCGAAATGTTCTTGAAAAACGCCGCGCCGCTACCGTGCGTGTGGGCGCCCACGGCGAGCGCCAGTTTTGCCAGCACCCAGGGGTTGACGTTTAGGAAAAACGGTACCGGTCCTAGGGCAAACTGCTCGGTCCAATTGAGGTCGGTTCTTACCTGGAAGAGGGCCTTAATATTGCCGTATGCGGGGTCGTTGTTGTTGCCCCAGGTTTTGCCCACCCAATCGTAGGCGAGCGAGCCGTACAGCTGTGTGGCGATATCCATCGTGAACAGCGGCGTGCAATGGTGGCGAAGGAGCTTGGTGTTTCTTGGATCGGTGCCCGAACCGGCACTCATACTTTTGTACTGATTCCACTTCCCCTCCATCTCGTCGAGGTAGCGGTTTGCCTGCTTGGCGCCCGATTCGCGCGGTGACTTCTTCCAGTACTCCGGATCAGGGTTGCCCGAATCGTTCATATAGCTGGCTGGTTTGTATCCTCCGCCAAACAGCACGTACCCGGCAAACGAGAAATCGAAGAGGATCGGAAATGTGGGCATCCAACACGTGAACTTATTACCGCCGATGCCGGGAAACGCCGCGGGGAAATCAAACGGAGTGATCTCTTGGTCCATGGTGGTGGGGACGATAGTGGTCGATCCGGATTCCGCCTTTGCGGCCGGCGCGGTGACAACGGCCATAGGGGATGAGAGTGTGTAGGTTTTGCCCTGGTAGTCGAGCATAAAGCGCAGCTTGCACCCTTCCTCCAGAAGGCCCGAAGCTGCATCGAGGAACGTGTCTTCAAGCGTGAACGTCGCCAGATTATCCGCGCCCGATGCGCTGGCCTTGATCTGGTCGATCTGCGTGACGGTTTCGGTTGAGCTGCCCGCAGCGGGCATCACTTTGTTGATGCGCAGCGTTGCCTGTCCACCCTGTGGCAGATGTGCCTGCACGGTAAAGGCGTGCGTATCGGGCTGCTCGTTTGCCGTGTCGTCCTTCGGCAATGCCATGAACGTGGCTTCAGCGTATTGGATGTCCCATTCGTCGAATGTGAGCTGGCGGAAGTACGGCTCGCCGTCGGAAAGCGGACGCGTGGGCGCGGTTATGGCGGTGCCGCCCTGGATACGCGCAAGGGGAATCTCGACATCGCGGTAGCCCGCCATGCTAATGGAGATGCCGCCGTTAAAGTCGTACGCGTCGAGAAGCGTTGCCTCGTCCACGTAGCCTTCCGAAAGCGGCGCGACCTCAAAGATGGCCGTGCCCTCATCGTCGATCGTGGCGGAGAGCTGCTTGCCCGCGGCATAACGCGACGCGAGCGTGACCTGCGCTCCCTTGACGGGCATATTCTTGTTGGCGACGTCGACCACGACCACACCAAACATGGTGCGCGAGAGAACGAGCACCCTGAAGGGGTCTTTTTCGTCGGCATAGGCTTCGGTGGGCGCGAACGGCAGCAGGAAGGCATTTTCGCTTCCCGGCACGCGAGGCAACATGATGCTCGCTAGCGAGGACGCTCCGGCAACAAGTAACGAACGGCGATCAAGCATCTTGGGCTCCCATCCCGCAGGTATCGGTGGAAATAATCCAATTTTGCGAGAAGGTGCCCCGTGGCGGTAGTGCCGTTCAAGGGTCAAAATGTCCAATTTAGGCGAGCGAAGTGCCGGGCTCCGGATCGCGTTCGATGCGCTTGGCAGCCCGGTCGCTAACGCAACATATGAGCGACCAGCTCGGCGCGCGTGCCGATGCCAAGCTTTGCATATACGCCGGATAGGCGGTTTTTAACAGTGCCCGGCGACACGCCCATATGGCGTGCGATTTCGGCGTTGGTCCACCCACGGCAGGCGAGCATGGCCATGGTGAACTCCGTGGTCGTTAGATCGTCGGCCACGTCCTCGCCCGAATCGGGGTTGTGGATGCGCCGCCAGCCGTAACTGAATCGATACGTAATCTCGATGATGCGTGCGAAATCGTCAGGGTATTGCGATTTTAGGCATGCCTCGATGAGTCCTTGCAAAAGGCCATGGTGTTCGCCGATGAGCTCGATAAGGCCGTCGGGACGCGCAATGTCCCAAGCGGCTCCGAAGTGTGCCTTTGCGGCGTCGACGTCTTTGAGGCTCATGTATGCCATGGAAGCTGCCAGGTGCAGGAACAGTTCCGAGATCGGATAGCTTTCCTGTTTCATGATCAGGGCGTTTTCCGCCATGCCCAGACTGCGGCCGTATTCGCCGCGCAGATACAAGGCGTGCGCCATCACGTAGCTGGCGAACAGGCGCAGGCCTTCGGGCAGATGCGCCGCAAGCGGATGAAACTCTTCGGCAGAATACGGGGAAGGCAAGTGCAACAGGACACTCGCGGCCGAGGCGAACAGGATATGCGTGGCGTGAGCGGCGGGCGATTCCTCGTCAGTTGGCGTATCGAGGATGCCCGTAAGGCAACGACGGGCATCGGCGATACGGTTGAGCGACAGACTGGCATATCCGCAGATAAAGCATGCGGAATAGCGCAGCGCGGGATCGGTGGCGTCAAGATAGGGGCGCGCCGTCTTGGCAGCGAGGGTGGCCTGTCCGCGAAAGTACAGCGCTTCTGCCGTGGCGATGGTGCGTGAATCGGGGTCGGAAATGCCTGCAACCGCAGCGTCAATCTGCCCCGGCACAAAGGCGGTGCACATCAACGGCATGGGAATGAGCGGGTAACTATCGCAGTCCATCTTCCATCTTCCATCAGGTGGCCACATTAGCAGCAATTGTACTCCTGTTGCTCGGGACTGGAATTTGTGGTTATCGCCTACGATTATGCCGAACGAATAAAGGAAGAGTCTATTGGCAATGCTCCCAAGGGAGCTACCGAAGTCTAGCTGACCTCGACATTAGGGAAAATTGCCACCCCTGCAAAAAGCTCCGTTGCAGCGATGGGAAACGAACCTTGCTCTGCATATAATGAGGGCATATGACAGCGCGTTTGCATATGCGCGGCGCGTTCCATCGAACCGAAAAGGAGCCCTGCATGGATCCCAACAAGCGTCCCGACGATATGGTGCGTATCACCACTCCCGAACTTGCCCAGGTGTTCATCGGCGAGCAGGTCACCGCAATCCGCGAGCAGATCGGTGACAAGAAGGTTCTGCTGGCCCTTTCCGGCGGCGTTGACAGCTCGGTCGTCGCGGCGCTCCTGATCAAGGCCATCGGCAAGCAGCTCATCTGCGTGCACGTGAACCACGGCCTCATGCGCAAGGGCGAGAGCGAGCAGGTCGTCGACGTGTTCCAGAACCAGATGGACGCCAACCTGGTCTATGTGGACGCCACCGACCGCTTCCTCGATAAACTCGTCGACGTCGACGAGCCCGAGGCCAAGCGCAAGATCATCGGCGCCGAGTTCATCCGCGTGTTCGAGGAGGAGGCCCGCAAGGTTGGCGACGAGGTCAGCTTCCTCGCCCAGGGCACTATCTACCCCGACATTCTGGAGTCGCAGGACGGCGTGAAAGCCCACCACAACGTTGGCGGTCTGCCCGAGGACCTGCAGTTTGAGCTCTGCGAGCCCGTTAAGCTGCTGTACAAGGACGAGGTGCGCGTCGTGGGCCGCGAGCTCGGCCTGCCCGAGAACATGGTTGAGCGTCAGCCGTTCCCCGGTCCTGGCCTGGGCGTCCGCTGCCTTGGCGCCATTACCCGCGACCGCCTCGAGGCGCTGCGCGAGGCCGACGCCATCGTGCGCGAGGAGATCGACAAGGCCGGTCTGACCATCTGGCAGTACTTTGCCGTGGTGCCCGATTTCCGCGCCACCGGCGTGCGCGAGGGCAAGCGCGCCTACGACTGGCCCTGCATTATTCGCTGCATCAATACCGTCGACGTCATGACCGCTGAGGTGCCCGAGCTCGACTGGGCGCTGCTCAAACGCATTACCGCACGCGTGACCGCCGAGGTCCCCGGTATCTGCCGCGTTTGCTACGACCTTACGCCGAAGCCCGTCGGCACGGTCGAGTGGGAGTAAGCTAACTCAGCTGGTAGGCGACGAGAACTAGCAGATGTGACAAAGGGACGGTCCCTTTGTCACATCTTCGATGTTATGTGCGGGATGGTACACCACACGGCGTGCCATCCCGTTCGTTATTTTAATGAGCCGGGTGCGCGAGCGGGAAGAATCACGAGCATGGTCGTTCCGCGCTTCGAGCTTTCTTCGACCTCGATGGAGCCGCCGTGAAGCGCGGCGATCTCCCAGACCAGCGCAAGCCCCAGCCCCACACCGCCATATGCTCTGCTGCGCGATCTGTCGACACGAAAGAAGGGCTGAAAGATGCTCGTCTGGTATTGCTTGGGAATGCCTGGCCCTTGGTCACGCACGCGAAGCAGCACGCGGTCGCCTTCGGCACGGGCGCCGATTTGCACGGTTGAGCTGGGCGCACTGTAGCGAATGGCATTCTCAACCAGGTTGAACAGTAGCCGATAGATCAACGTGTCGCAGCCGATCGTTTGCGCGTCGCCCTTGCTTACAAGCGTGATGCCCTTTTGCTCGGCAAGGGGCGCCAGGTCGGTGAGCACTTCTTCGATCATCGGCGCCAGGTCAATCGCATCGTTGCAGGGAATACTACGCAGCTCGCTCATCTCGAGCAGGGTCTTTGTCATGTGCGTCATTCGCTCGGTCTGCTCCTGCAGCAGCCGGAGCAGGCTCGCTGTATCGGCATCGGCGTCGGGGTGCTCAGCGCAAAACAACTCAACCTGGGCTTGCATGAGCGCGAGCGGCGTGCGCAGCTCGTGCGCCGCATTGCCCGTAAACTGTCTTTGTGCGGATAATCCCTCGTCAAGGCGGGAAATCATGTCGTTAAACGACGCGCTGCAGCGCCTGAGTTCAGAGGGCACGTCCTCGCTGATCTTTGTGTCGGCGAGGTTGTCGGGCCGCACGCTCTCGACTTGCGCCGCAAAGGAGCGCAACGGCTGCAGCGCATATCCGCTCACGAAGTAGGCTAGCACGCCACCGAGCAGCGTCGCCGCCGCGGTTATGCACCAGCTCGTCGCGCTAAACGATGCTTGGGCGTCGCTCACGACGATGGTCAACTCATCGTCGAGCTCTTTGCTTGCCGGGTCAAATGAGCTGGGCGCTGCGGTCTCCACCTTGTTGTGCGCCGCCGCTTCTGCACCAATCGAGTCCATGTAGCGCATGCCGGAGTAACCAACCAGGCAATTCATAAGTACGCAGGTCGAACATATCAGTAAGGCCGTCATCAACGTGATGCGCCACTGCAGCGACAGCCGCTTCATTTGCCGTCCTCCATAACGTAGCCTTCGCCGATTCGGTTGCGGATGGGGTCGTGCCCCAACGCGCCGCGCAGCTTTTTGCGCAGCGATGAGATATGCACGCGGGTCGCGTTGCTAAAGCTGTTGACGCTGCTGTCCCATACATGCTCGATAAGCTCTTCCTGGCGCACCGGCCGCCCTTGGTTAAGCATCAGGGATTCCAGGATGCCGGTCTCCTTGCGCGTGAGGGATAGAACCTCGCCGCCCACGGAGGCGAGGCGCGCCTTGGTGTCAAAGCTCAGTGATCCACAGGTTAGAACAACGTCGCTTTGCGTAAAGCGCCCGAGCGTGAGGCTGCGCATGCGTGCCGCCAGCTCGTCAAGATGGAACGGCTTGGTGAGGTAGTCGTTGGCGCCCGCACCGAGCCCCGCTACCTTGTCGGAGACCTCGCCGCGTGCCGAGAGCACGAGCACCTTGGTCTCGCAATCAGTTGTCCTGAGTTGCCTGAGCACGGTCATGCCGTCGACATGGGGGAGATTGAGGTCGAGCACAACAAGATCAAAGGTCTCGACATCGAGCAGATCGAGGGCCTGTTGTCCGTCGTAGCAGCAGTCGACGCTATAGGCCAAGTTGCGCAGGCTGCGTGCGATCGCATCGCACAGCGCCCGCTCGTCCTCGACGACCAAGATACGTATAACGTTCTCCTTGCATAATCATTCACGCTTAACACGGATTTTATAGTCGGTATGGTCCAATGGGTCGCGAAACGAAAGGAGTGGTCAGATTGTTCAAAGCGATTAAGCCTGTGGCGCAGGTGGCTTTGCTGATCGTTGGGGTAGCCATGGTTGGCTTTGGAATTATGCGCGGCGAGGCAGATGCCGTGCTGGCCAAGGCAATCAGGCTGTGCTTGGAGTGTATCGGAATTGGATAAAAGAAAAAACACTGCATCGCATCTTTTAGCGCGATTTCGTGGATTGATTCAGGCGGCGGCGACGCTTGCGACCAATATTCACCTGCCTAACTTTGCCAAGGGCGGCATCTACCAGGGAGCGGGCAAAGCCGTCTGCGTGCCGGGCCTCAACTGCTACTCGTGTCCGGCGGCCTCGGGTGCGTGCCCCATCGGGTCGTTTCAGTCGGTGGTGGGCTCGTCTAAGTTTAGCTTTTCGTATTACGTCACCGGAACGCTCATTCTGATCGGCGTGCTGCTGGGACGTTTTGTATGCGGCTTTTTGTGCCCGTTTGGATGGCTACAAGAGCTTTTTCATAAGATTCCCAGCAAAAAGCTCTCCACGAAAAAGCTCAAGCCGCTCACGTACATCAAGTATGCCGTGCTGCTGTTTGCCGTGGTGCTGCTGCCCGTCTTGGTGGTTAACGATGTGGGTATGGGCGACCCGTTCTTTTGCAAGTACATCTGCCCGCAAGGTGTGCTCGAGGGCGCGATTCCGCTGTCCATCATGAACGTGGGAATCCGCTCCGCGCTGGGAAAGCTCTTTTCTTGGAAGCTCGCGATCCTCATTGTGGTTGCGGTGCTGAGCGTGCTGTTCTATCGCCCCTTCTGCAAATGGATTTGCCCCCTCGGCGCATTTTATGCGCTCATGAACAAGGTGTCATTGCTGGGGATTCGGGTTGATCATTGTAAATGCGTCTCGTGCGGCAAGTGCGCCAAGGTGTGCCAGATGGACGTGGACGTTACGCGTACGCCCGACCATGCCGAGTGCATTCGTTGCGGCAAATGCGTGGGCGCGTGCCCCGTCGATGCTATTAGCTTTCGCTACGGGCTGGGTTTGACGGGCGACAAACCCGCGCAGTCCACGCAAGCCTGCGAAAACAAATAGGTACCTATATAAGTTTCGATATAAACGGAGGAACCATGAAACTGTCAAAAATTGCGGCTCTGTTGATGCTGCCCGTGCTGGCGCTGACTCTCGCGGCGTGCTCTGCCCCCAAGGGCGACGCGAAGGATGCCACGAGCGGCGATGCGCAGATTGCCGAGCTCATAGCGCAAAAGCCGTCGAGTGCCGAGGAGGCGGCCGAGCTGTACCAGCAGCTGCTGCAAAAGGAAAACGAGATCTTTGCGAGCGATAACGCCCTATGGGAAAAGGTGTTCCTTGCGGCCAACAAAGACACTCCCATGATTGAGGACGGCAAGAACTACGGTGACTTCTTGCTCGATACCATCGAGGGCGCCAAGGATCAGTTTGCGGCTGACGAGCTTAAGACGCTTAAGGCGGGCGCGCAGCAGGTCAAGGAGATCGAGGACAAGCTCATGGCGCTGGAGAAGGAGTTCCCCGGATGCGGCAGCACGCCCGGCGAGGGGGAGAGCGTCGATGCCTCGACCGCAGGCATGACCAACGGCGAGAGCGGGGAGACGAAGTTTCCCAGCTTTAAGGGCAAGGACTTGGACGGCAACGATGTAAACAGCGACGAGCTGTTCTCCAAGAACAAGGTCACCGTCATGAACTTCTGGTTTACCACCTGCAAGCCGTGCGTGGGAGAGCTGGGCGATCTGGAGAAGCTCAACAAGGAGCTTGCCGAGAAGGGCGGCCAGGTCGTGGGCGTTAATTCCTTTACGCTCGATGGCAACAAAGACGAGGTGGCCGATGCCAAGGACGTGCTTTCCAAGAAGGGCGTGACGTATAAGAACATCTGGTTTAAGTCGGACAGCGAGGCCGGAAAGTTCACCTCCAACCTGTACTCGTTCCCGACCACCTATGTGATCGACCAGAACGGTAACATTGTGGGAGAGCCGATCATGGGCGGCATCAACTCCGCTGAGCAGCGCGAGGCGCTCAACAAACTGATCGATCAGGCACTCGCGAAGAGCGAACAGTAAGTCCGTGGGACAGACAACTGAAGGGGAGTCGCTAGAAACAGCGACTCTTTTTTCTGCTTCGGGGTAGCATCATGGGTATACGTCGAAAGGGGGCGGCTATGGTCGGCAGCATGGTCGAGCGGTTGCCGTTTTGGGGACAACTTACATCCGATGAGCAGACGCTCGTGGCAGAGCGCTCGTCGCTGCGATCCTTTGATGCCGGGCAGATAATCGGTAGCAGCGGAAATTCTTGCACTGGCATTGTTTTTATTATCGAAGGTGACATTCGCGTGAGCCTGCTTTCCGAGGAAGGCAAGGAGGTCACGCTGTTTAGGGTTGGCTGCGGAGAGTGCTGTGTCACCACGGCCTCGTGCGTTATCGAGCAGATTTCATTTGACACCATGGTGGTTACAGCACGCAGGTCATCGCTTTTGGTGGTGCCTGCGAGCGTGTGTGCCCAGCTCGCCCGCGATAATGTCTACGTTAAGGCCTTTATGCTCCAGGTTGAGGTGAAGCGCTACTCCCAGGTGGTATGCGTGCTGCAGCAGATGCTCTTTAAGCGCCTCGATCAGCGCGTCGCCAGCTACGTGCTCGAGCATTGCCGAGCTGCGGGCACAGCAGAAGTTGCCGTAACGCAAGACGAGCTTGCACGCGACATCAACTCTGCGCGCGAAGCGGTGACGCGCGCTCTGCGACGTCTTGCGCAGGACGGGCTCATCGAGATTAGGCGCGGACGGATTATCGTGCGTGATGTAGATGGGTTAGCACGGTTGGTCTAGACCTACCGCGCAGCTGCATCTGCCGTCGGCAACATATTTTCCGTTTGGTGACTTGGTCACAGAACGCGACCGCAGTGCCTTGGCATACTTGCCCAAAGCAACCAGCAAAGGAGTGCGCTATGGGATTGTTTGATTTGTTTGCAGGACCGGACATTAATGTGGGCGTCCAGGAATGGAAGGCTTCTAAGGGGGCGGTGCTGCTCGACGTGAGGAGTGCTGACGAGCATGGACAGGGCCACATTCCGGGCAGCGTCAACGTTCCGCTCAATCGTATCAACCAGGTGCTTGAGCTGTATCCAGACAAGGGCACGCAGCTTTTCGTGCATTGCCTGAGCGGTGCGCGAAGCAACCAAGCTGTGAGTTTTCTTAAGCGTTCTGGGTATGGCAGTGTCAAGAATATCGGCGGCATAAGCGGCTACACGGGAAAGGTGGTGCGTTGGCTATGAAGGTGGTTATCGTTGGAGGCGTCGCGGGCGGCGCATCGGCGGCGGCACGTTTGCGCAGACTCGACGAGCAGGCCCAAATTGTCATCTTTGAGCGCACGGGTTTTGTATCGTATGCCAACTGTGGGCTTCCGTACTACATTGGCGGCGTGATAGAAGAAGAGAGCGCATTGACGCTGCAGTCTCCCAAGGGCTTTTGGGATCGCTTTCGCATTGCGGTCAAGACGAGTCACGAGGTGTTTGCCATCCATCCCGATTCGCATACGGTCGAGGTTCGCAATATGCTGACGGGCGAGGAATTTGTCGAGACGTATGACAAGCTCATCCTGTCGCCGGGTGCAAAGCCGATCCGCCCTGCGTTGCCGGGCATCGACTCGGATAAAATCTTTAGCCTACGCACCGTTGAGGACACGCTGCGTATTCACAGCTATGTTCGAGAGCGGCGACCGAGCAGTGCCGTCGTGATCGGCGGCGGCTTCATTGGCGTCGAGACGGCGGAGAATCTGTGTGAGCTGGGGCTCCAGGTGACCCTTCTGCAGCGTCCCGTCCAGCTTATGAACAACCTGGATTACGACATGGCGACCCTTTTGCATACCGAGGTGCGTGAGCACGGTATCGATCTGCGCCTCAAGGCCGATGTGACAGGTTTTGAGGAAGTTGATGGCCGCGTTGTCACCCATGTTGCGGGCGATGACCCTATCGGAGCCGATATGGTGCTGCTTGCCATTGGCGTGGCACCTGAGAGCCATCTGGCGCAAGAGGCGGGGCTCGAACTGGGCATCAAGGGGGCTATTGTGGTCAACGACCGCATGGAGACCTCTGCTGCCGACGTGTATGCCGTGGGCGATGCCGTGCAGGTCACGCATCAGGTGACCGGCGAGGACGCGGTCATTTCGCTCGCCGGCCCCGCCAACAAGCAGGGGCGTGTCGTCGCCGATGTCATAGCTGGCATGGACAGCTGCTACCTCGGATCGTTGGGCTCATCGGTTATCAAGGTATTCGACTTGACGGCGGCAAGCACGGGACTATCCGAAAAGGCAGCACACGCGGCGGGAATTGACTGCGACAGCGTGGTCCTGTCGCCCGGTTCGCATGCGGGTTATTATCCGGGTGCAACGCCCATGACCATGAAGGTTGTCTTCGAGAAGCAGGGATTGCGCCTGCTGGGTGCGCAAATCGTGGGCATCGATGGTGTGGACAAGCGTATCGACGTCCTGGCGACTGCCATCCAGGCAGGCATGCGCGGCGATAGGCTTAAGGATTTGGACCTAGCATACGCGCCGCCGTATTCATCGGCGAAGGATCCCGTCAATATGGCGGGCTTTATGATCGAGAACCTCAATCGCGGCATACTGGCGCAGTGGCATTGGGAGGATGAGCCCAACTTGCCACGCGATGGCAGCGTGCAGCTGCTCGATGTTCGTACGGAAGGGGAGTATGAGCGCGGGCATATCGATGGTTTCGTAAACATTCCCGTCGATGATCTGCGCAATCGCCTGGGCGAGCTCGACCGGGCCAAGCCGGTTTACGTGATTTGCCAGAGCGGCATTCGCAGCTACATTGCTTGCCGCATTTTGGCGCAGCATGGCTTTGAGTGCTTTAACTTCTCGGGCGGCTATCGCTTCTTTGCAGCCGTGACTGAGGCTCGCCGCGGCAGCGCTAACGTTATGCCGTGCGGGCTCGAAAAGTAGCGCGCATTGGAATGTGACAAAGTGACAGCCTCTTTGTCGCATCGGGGATGTTATACGCGGGATGGTGCGCCATGCGGCGTGCTGTCCCGTTTTTTTGTTCGCTACATTCCTTACTGGTACCGGCAGAAAAGCTGATAGAGTAGGTCAAACGTGTCGAACGCGAACGGCGGGGGAGAGGTTGCCGTCCATGCTGGATCTCAGAGATATTTGCAAAAGGTATGTTGCGCAGTCGTTTACGCAGGTGGCGCTCGACAGCGTAAGCCTGTCTTTTCGCGATAACGAGTTCGTGGCCATCCTGGGTCCCTCGGGCTCGGGAAAAACTACGATGCTCAACGTCATTGGTGGACTCGATCATTTTGATTCCGGCGACTTGCTGATCGACGGCATCTCGACCAAGGACTTCAGCGACCGCGATTGGGATGCCTACAGAAACAATCGCATTGGCTTTGTGTTCCAGAGCTATAACCTCATTCCGCATCAGACCATTTTGGAAAACGTTGAGTTGGCGCTCACGCTCACGGGTGTGGGGCATGCCGAGCGCCGCCAGCGTGCGCGCGAGGCGTTGGAGAAAGTTGGCCTGGGCGAGCACGTTAACAAACGCCCGAGCCAGCTATCGGGCGGACAGATGCAGCGCGTGGCCATCGCCCGCGCCCTGATCAACGACCCCGAGATCGTGCTGGCAGACGAGCCGACCGGCGCCCTAGACTCAACGACATCCGTGCAGGTCATGGATTTGCTCAAGGACGTGGCGCGCGACCGTCTGGTCATTATGGTCACGCACAATCCCGAGCTGGCGTACAAGTACGCTACGCGCATCGTCAACCTGGCGGACGGCAAGATCACCGACGATTCCGACCCCTTTGATGTTGCCAAGGCCGCGCGCCGCGAGGCCAAGCCTACGCGCAAAACCTCGATGAGCTTTGTGACGGCGCTGGGGCTTTCTGCCCGAAACCTCATGACCAAGAAGGGCCGTACGGCCATGACGGCCTTTGCGGGCTCGATTGGCATTATCGGCATTGCGGCGATCCTGGCACTCTCCAATGGCGTAAACGGCTACATCAAAAAGGTTGAGGAGGACACGCTCTCGAGCTACCCACTCAGCATTTCCAAGCAGGATTACGACCTGTCGTCCATGATGGGCGGAGAGGGGGCCACGGATGACGGTTCGTCTGAAAGCGTGGATTCGTCCGACGACAGTGCCGGCGGCGAGGCTAAGGGAACCGATAAGATTCCTGTGGTCACGGCCGTAAAGGATATGTTTGCGAGCGTTAAGTCCAATGACATGACGAGCTTTAAGGCATGGCTCGATGCCGGTGGCGACGGCATCGATAAAGAGGTCAACGCCATTCAGTACGGCTACGGTGTATCGCCGGTTGTCTATCGTGCCGGCAAGGGCGATGAGAAGCCTGTCCGGCTGGTGCCCAACGCCATGACCGAGGCCATGAGCGGAGGCGCGAGCTCGGCGGCAACGGTGAGCATGGATTCCATGGGAACCTCGGTCTTTAACGAGATGATTGACGACCAGAGCCTGCT
Organism: Collinsella sp. OM07-12; assembly: GCF_003438275.1. Classification (NCBI taxonomy): domain Bacteria; kingdom Bacillati; phylum Actinomycetota; class Coriobacteriia; order Coriobacteriales; family Coriobacteriaceae; genus Collinsella; species Collinsella sp. OM07-12. The sequence goes on along the minus strand of NZ_QSTQ01000009.1, from coordinate 52,114 downwards.
CGACAGCCAGTACGATGTCGTTGCCGGCCATTGGCCCACGTCCGCCAACGAGGCCGTGATGGTGCTTTCGAGCCGCGGCACGGTGGGCGACTATACGCTCTATAGCATCGGTGCGCTGGATATCGATGAGCTCAATGACCTGGTCAACAGCGCCATGACGGCCGACGGCAAGGTCGAGACGCCCGAGACCGGCACCGACTTTACCTACGACGATGCGCTGTCCACGACATTTAAGGTGTTGTCGCCGGCCGATGCCTATCGCAAAAACGAAGAGACCGGCATGTGGACTGACATGTCTGGCGATGCCGACTTTATGGCGTCCAAGGTTGCTGACGGTATCGACGTGCGCATTGTGGGCGTGGTGCGACCCAACGAGACGGCTAACGCGAGTGCATTGTCCCCGGGCATTGCCTACACGCATGCGCTGACTCGCCAGCTTATGGAGCGCGCTGCCGATTCGCAGATCGTGCAGGAGCAGCTTGCCCGCCCCGAGACGGATGTCTTTACGGGTAAAACCTTTGATGAGCTGCAAGGCGAGGCCAAGCAAGGCGTTGATCTGGGCAGCATGTTCAGCGTGGACGAGGCGGCGCTAAAGAGCGCGTTCTCGCTCGATACGTCTGCGCTCTCGGGTGCGGCCAGCGGTATGGACCTTTCTGGTATCGACTTGTCCGGTCTGGACATTGACCTTTCGGGCGTTGGGAAGGACATCGACTTCAGCGACATCATGGCCAAAGCGCCGGCTCCAGATTTCTCGGGCATCTTTGACGGTCTGGAGCTCACACCCGAGCAAATGCAGCAGGTGGGAACGCTTGCCAACCAGCTGTTTGAGGGCTTTATACAGTCGGATCAGTTTAAGGCGCTGTCGCCCGAAGATCTTAAAGACGCGTCAAAGCTTGCTGCCGCTTTCTCGACGTATCTTGAGCATGATGCCGACGCCCAGCAATACCTGGCTCAGCTCAAGGCGCTCGGCGGCGATGCCCTGGCCGAGCGTCTTGAGCACGCGATGACCGACTATGTGCAAAAGCAGCTGGCTCCGTATCTGCAGCAGTCTATGGATCAGGTGACCAAGACAATCAGCGAGCAGATCGCGATGACGGTATCGGCCCAGCTCAAGATGGGTGCGGCGGGACTTATGGACCAAATGGCGACGCAGATGTCTTCGAGTTTTGCCAACTTGGCGAGCGCCATGCGCGTGGATGCGGGTGCCTTCGCTCGTGCCATTCACTTCAACATGGACGCCGAGGACCTGAGCTCGCTCATGATGAGCTATGCCAAGGCGTCAAAGCTCACCTACGATAACAATCTGACCACGTTGGGCTATGCGGACGAGGCAGACCCCATCTCGGTCAAGATTTTCCCGCGTGACTTTGAGGCCAAGGAGCGCGTACTCGATCACATCGATGCGTACAACAAGCAGGTTAAAGCCACTGGCCACGATGAACAGGCGATCTCGTACACCGACTACATGGGCATCATCATGGGTTCGGTGACCGACATCGTGAACACCATCAGCTTGGTGCTCATCGCATTCGTGAGTATCAGTTTGATGGTGAGCTCCATCATGATCGGCATCATCACCTACATCAGCGTGCTGGAGCGCAAAAAGGAGATTGGCATCCTGCGCGCGATTGGCGCATCGAAGCGTAACGTGGCCAACGTATTCAATGCCGAGACCTTTATCGAAGGCCTCATTGCCGGCGTCTTTGCCATTGTCGTCGTGGTGGCTGTGAGCCTTCCGGTTAATGCCTGGGCGCTTGCGGCCAAGCAGGTTCCCAATCTGATGAGCCTGCCCGTTCAAGACGCGCTGATGCTCATCGCAATTTCGGTGCTACTGACGGTCGTTGCTGGCCTGCTACCTGCCCGCAGTGCATCCAAGAAAGACCCCGTGGAAGCCCTACGCTCCGAATAATGTGACAAAGGGACTGTTCCTTTGTCACATTGATTTGAGAATGGATGTTGATGTATTTATCGCTGGCCCCTATGGAGGGCATTACCGGGCATGTGTTCCGTCGCGTGCATGCGGAGTGCTTCGGCGCGCTCGATTGTTATTACACGCCGTTTTTGCCGCCGCCGCGGGTGGGCAATCGCTTTGGCGGCAAGGCGTTTAAAGAGATCGACCCTGCTAATAACCAGGGACTTAACGTGGTGCCCCAGCTGATGTCCAAGAATGCGGACGAGTTTGTGTGGGCGGCACAGGTGCTTGCCGATATGGGCTACCGCGAGGTCAACCTCAACCTTGGCTGCCCCTCGGGTACGGTTGTCGCCAAAGGAAAGGGTTCGGGCTTTCTGCGCAACCTGGATGAGTTCGAGGTGTTCTTGAGCGACGTGTGCGAACGCTCGCCCTTGCCGGTGTCGGTCAAGACCAGACTGGGGCTCGAATGCGATGACGAGTACGAGCGCGTGCTCGACCTCTATTGCCGAATGCCGCTGGCGGAGTTGATCGTGCATCCGCGCGTGCAAAAGGACCGTTATACGGGCTCACCGCGCAAAGAGTTTTACGGCGAGACGCTGGAACGGGCGCCGTTCCCCGTGGCCTATAACGGCGACATCTTTGATCTTGAGGACATGGATGCGCTGGTGAAGGCCTATCCCGGAACACGCCACGTAATGTTGGGGCGCGGCTTGCTTGCGAATCCCGCGCTGGCTCGCATGGTTAAGGGCGACCCTGCCGCTACCGCCGCTGAGCTGCAACGCTTCCATGACATGCTGTTTGCGGCCTATGCGGACGAGATTGGGGGCAACGCGGTCTTTCGCATGAAGGAGTGGTGGTTCTACGCCAAATGCGCCTTCGCCGATCCCGCGACCGTTCACAAGCTCGTACGCAAGACCAAAAAGGTCGATGAATACCGTGCCGCCGTCGAGCGTGTCTTTCGCGAGCAGCCACTTGCGCCCATCGCCCGCTTTTGTGGCTAAATGATCCCTTGGGGACGGAGAAGAACGGATCGCCTGTGCTGGGCCCATGCAAAAAGCTGTACGCCAGCATCCAAAGATGTCGAAAAATGTCGACTTTGGATGCTGGTGTACATGTTTGGGTCGTATGGGTTGGGGCCCTGGACGGACAGAGCGTGCGTACTAGAGCAGGTTTTCCTGCACCCACGCGATGATGTCGCTCGATTCGTAGAGTGGTTTGCCGTCGATGAACAGGCAGGGAACCTGGCGTTTTCCGCCGACGGCGATGAGTGTCTGTTCGGCATCGGAATCGGTCGAGATATTGCGCTCGGGAATGGTCACGCTGTTATCGGCCAAAAAGTGCTTGACCTTTAAGCAATACGGGCAGCCGGTCATAACGTACAGCGCGAGCTCGTGATTAGTAGCCATAGGTCTCCAATCGGTTGAGGTTTTGATTGAAATACCCAAAGCCGCCGCGGTCTATGCGCGCGTCAACGAAGACTCGATGGCCTGGACCAGAAACGCCGTGGCTCCGGTGGCGCAGGGCTTGTCGTAGTAGTCAACAAAGCGCTGGTCGGCAAGATAACCGTGGGCGAGGCCCAGGTACGCCTCGTCTTGGGGCTCGCATCCCCAGTTGAGAGCAATCCAGCGACGATGCATCGCGACAAGCTTACGAGCCTCGTTGCTCTCTGGGTCGCCAATGCCCATGGCAATCGAGAGCTGGCCCAGAATAGCGCGTTCAAGTTCCTTCATGTCGTTCCATGTCTCGGGGTCCATGTCCAGCAGCGCCTCGTTTGCTGCATCGATAGCCTCATCGCCATAGCGCGCCCGCGCTTCGGCGCCGTAGCGCTCCTCGTTTTCCTGCACGGTGTGCCAGCGCTCCAGTTGCGGCAGGACGGCGCCCATGAGCGAGACGGCTTCGTCGAGCGACATGCCGGTGTTTTGCGCCAGCCGCGGGGCACAATCCTCGATCATTGCCTCCATGGTGGTGTCGTAGGTGTACTGGCCATGGTCGTAGCACCACTTGCAGTAATGGTCGGTCGCGGTACCCGCAGCATCGGTGCCGCAGTCGTCGGGCGTGAGTATCATGCCGCAGCTCTGGCAATAGTGCTCGGGCATTTCAAGCAGATGAGACAGTGGCTCGCCGGTCACGGCGGCGATGAGCTTCATCATGTCGATGCCCGGTATGACCTCGCCACGCTCCCAACGGCTGACGGCTTGGCGTGTGACGAAGAGCTTGGCGGCGAGCTGCTCCTGGGTAAGGTGATGGGCGCGACGGACGGCGATGAGCTTTTCTGCAAAGGCCATAGCGGCTCCTTTCTGCTGGTTGATGGCTTAAGCATACGCGGCAGCAGGTGCCCTTCCAAGCAACCGTTGGTTGCACGACGGAGGACCGCGGCGAAGAATTGCGCGCAACGCCCCACGCCTCCATGCCGTACAATGACCGGCATGGAACCTATCGCACACATACATACCGACCTGCCGCAGAAGTTCGGCATTCCGCGCAACAGCTTTTTGGCGCCCCATCTTGAGGGGCGCATTGTCTTTGAGCCGGAATATGCTTCCAGCGCGTCAGTTGAGGGTCTGGACTCCTTCTCTCACCTGTGGCTGCTCTGGCGCTTTGAAAACGGAACGCCCGGCGGCACGGCCGAAGACATCGCCGTCGATGCCAAGACGCAGGACAGGTCCGGCACCAATGCCAAGTGGTCGAAAACTGTGCGCCCGCCGCGTCTGGGCGGAGCCGAGCGCGTGGGCGTCTTTGCCACGCGCAGCCCGTTTCGCCCCAATCCTATCGGACTTACCTGCGTAAGGCTCGATCACGTTGAGCTCACCGACGATGGCCCCATCATCCATGTGCTGGGGGCCGATCTGCGCGACGGCACGCCCATCTACGACATTAAGCCCTACATTCCGTTTGCGGACTGTCACCCGGATGCGACCGGCGGCTGGATTGAGGATGCTCCGTGGCAAGAGCTCGACATCGAGTTCCCGCAGACGCTGCAGGATATGGTCCCGCCCACAAAGCTCCCCGGCCTGGTCGAGGTCCTGCGCCAAGACCCGCGCCGCGCAGGCAGCAAGCACGAGCCGAACCGCGTCTATCATCTGGCCTTCGCCGGGCTCGACATATCTTTTACGGTCGACGAAACCCAGCTAACCGTAGTTGCCGTCAACGACGCGCAAGACTAACCTGCCATTCGTCTGCACCCGTCAAATTAAGCGCCAAACCCCGCGCCAAAACCGCCCACGCTGGTGGACAATAGCGCCTATCGAAACAGTCTACTTTGCACGGGAGTCCAGCATGAAATACGACTTCACTTCAATCATCGACCGCCACGGCATGGACTCCATCGCCGCTGACTCTTGGGGCGAGATCCCCGGCATGGCTCCGAACGCGCCTGACGAGGGCTTCGACCGCATTCCCATGTGGGTGGCCGACATGAACTTTGCCACGGTGCCTACGGTCCAGGAGCACATCATTCAGCGCGCTCAGCATCCCATGTTTGGCTACTTTAACCCGCGCTCCGAGTATTTCGACCGCATCATCGAATGGCAGAGCCGCCGCAATGGCGTCGAGGGTCTGCGCCCTGAACATATCGGCTACGAAAACGGCGTGCTGGGCGGTGTCGTGTCGACGCTGCGTGCGTATGTTCAGCCAGGCGATGCGGTGCTGGTCCACAGCCCTACCTACATCGGCTTTACCAAGTCTATCGAAGCCGCGGGCTATCGCATTGTCCACAGCCCGCTTAAGCTCGACGACCAGGGTGTGTGGCGCATGGACTTTGAGGACATGGAGCGCAAGCTCGTCCAAAACCATATCCATGCCGCGGTGTTCTGCTCGCCGCATAACCCCTGCGGCCGCGTATGGGAGCGCGATGAGATTGAGCGCGCCATGGACATCTATCGCCGGCTCGATTGCGTGGTGATCTCGGACGAGATCTGGTCCGACATCATCATGCCCGGCCACAAGCATATCCCGACGCAGTCGGTGAGCGAGGATGCCCGCATGCGCACGGTCGCCCTCTATGCGCCGAGCAAGACGTTTAACCTGGCGGGCCTGGTCGGCAGCTACCACATCATCTATAACGAGACGCTGCGCGATCGCGTGTGCGCCGTGTCCAATATGACCCACTATAACGAGATGAATGTCCTTTCGATGCATGCGCTTATCGGCGCCTACCAGCCGCAGGGCTACGAGTGGGTCGATGAACTCAACGAGGTCATCGAGGGCAACATTGACTACTTCTGCGATTACGTGGACGAGCATTTTGAGGGCGTGTCCTATTCGCGCCCGCAGGGCACCTATATGGTGTTCCTAGACTGCACGGAGTGGTGCCGCGAGCATGGCCGCGATATTCAGTGGCTGCTCGATGAGGGCGCGCGTGTGGGCGTGGGCTATCAGGACGGCCGTCCGTTCCACGGATCTTGCCACATTCGCGTGAATCTAGCACTGCCGCTTTCGCGTGTAAGGGAGGCGTGCGACCGCTTGGACCGCTACGTTTTTGGGGTATAGGGGGCAAGCGATTCGGCCGCCGCGGTCTGCGCCCACGCCGTTAGCGTGCGTGGGCGCATAGGGCACAGAGGGCACAGAGGGCTGCGAGCACGTTTTCCGCGTTTGCTATTTTTCCTGAATCTGCTTGCCGCAAAGGTGCTCAACCGTAATTTCATACAGCTGGACGCCCCCTATGCTTTGTTTGATCTCCTCTTCGGCCTCCTCGGCGGAAGGGTAGTATTTGAGGGCGAGCTGGCGGATTGTATCTTCGACAAATGCCGGGTCATCGTTCACGAGGCGACAGCGGCCAAAAACCACGGTGCTCTGAACATAGGGTGCCCAGTCGTCATCCTTATGCCAATCGTTGCCATAGACGGTAAAGCAGACTTTGTCGTTTCGTTTGAGTGCGTCGACCTTGTGTCCTGCCTTGGCACCATGAAAATAAATTTTGTCGTGCTCGGTGTCAAAGAAGTAATTGACGGGAATGGCATAGGGATAGCCATCGTCGCCGTTGACGGCAAAAACGCCGCGCTTGCAATCGGCGAGCAGCTCTCGCGCCTGTTTATCGGTGATGGCGCGCTTTTTTCTGCGAAGAGGCCTAAACATTGTGGACTCCCTTTCTTTTTGCGTGCTGCGGGCACGGCGGTGGGCGGTATGTCTATATCAAGATACTCGTTCGGGCCGTGAGACCTGTGGGGATGTCCTATTTGTCGCAGATTGAAACGTATGCCGTTTTGCCACGGGGACGGTCCTTCATAACCCGCCGTTTAGAAGCGTCCCCGACGACTGGTTCCGTTTGCGGGGAAGGCGTGGGACAATACCGAGCGAATGTGATTGGGCGTCTGGGAAAAGGGGTCGCGATGAACAAGTTGAGGACGCTTGCCGACGTGTTGCGACAGGCTGGCTTTGCACGCATCACGGGCCTGTTTCTTATCTTTTACCTGCTGTGCTCGACGGCTGTCTGGCTGTCCGAGCCCACGACCCTCACGTTTGGCGATGGTCTCTGGTTTAGCTTTGAGACGGTCTCGACCATCGGCTTTGGCGATATCCCGGCCGAAACGCCGGTCGCCCGCGCTATTACCGTCGTCCTGAGCGTCATCAGCATCTTCTACATCGCCATGCTCACGGGTGTGGCGGTGAACTACTGCAATACGCTCATTAAACTGCGCCAAAAGGACACCATGGCGCGCTTTATGGATGATCTTGAGCATTTGGAAGAGCTCGATCGTGACGAGCTCGCTGACCTGTCGCGCCGCGTACGCGAATATCGCCGACGCCAACGCTAGAACGGGCGCCGTGCGTCACGACGAGGGGGACTGAATATGAATATCACCGTGTATCTGGGCGCCAGCGTCGGCAATGACCCGGCGTTTCTGCCTGCGGTGCAAGAGCTGGGCAACTGGATTGGCTCCAACGGGCACGCGCTGGTATACGGCGGGTCTAAATCGGGCCTGATGGGCGCGCTTGCCGATAGCGTGCTCGATGCTGGCGGGCATGTGACGGGCGTTGAGCCGAGCTTTTTTATCGAGGCAGAGTTTCAACACGAAGGTATTGACGACCTTATCGTGACGAGCGATATGGCTGAGCGCAAAGCCAAGATGATTGAGCTTGGCGATGCCTTCATTGCCTTTCCCGGCGGGACGGGCACGCTCGAGGAGATTGCCGAGGTCATGTCTGCGGTATCGTTGGGACACCTGAGTGCTCCGTGCATCCTGTATAACCTGGACGGTTACTACAACGACCTCAAGGCGCTGCTCGGGCATATGATCGATAAGGGCTTATCGAGTCCGCAGCGCCAGCAAGGCATCTACTTTGCCGACGATTTGCGCGAGATTGCCTCGATTATTGGGAGTTGAGGTTCGCATCCGTAGTGCCCTGGCACTCAATGGTGTCGTTTGGGGCGCAGATGGTTGGCTCGTCTGGACAATGCTCGCCCTACAATAAGGCGTATCTATGTTGACTTTGACCACGGGAGGACCCGATGGGTAACCTGGCAAAACCCAAAAACCGTGCGCTGTTTTTAGCTAGCGTTGCTGTGACTGGCGCTTTCGCAGGCGCTGCGGTCTGGCTGTTCTTTTTTGCGATGGAGCACGGTATCGACTATCTATGGACCGAGATTCCGCAAATGCTGGGCGTCGCTTCGCCCGAGCTCGCGAGCGGTCCGTTCGGTTTTTTACCGTACCCGTTTTTCGTCTGCCTGCTGGGCGGCCTGCTGATCGGTCTGTACGAAAAGATGACGGGCACCAAGACCGATGACCTCAACCAGGTGATGGCCAAGGTAAAGCGCGACTGCCGCTACCCGTACGACAACCTCGGCAAGCTATCTCTTGCGGCATTGCTGCCGTTGCTGTTTGGCGGAAGCATTGGACCGGAGGCTGGCCTGACCGGTGTCATTGCAGGTCTATGCAGCTGGGTCGGCGACCGCATGCGTTGCTTTGGCGCCGAGTTTAGGGAGCTCACGCTGCTGGGTACCCAGGCTGCTCTGACGGCGCTCTTTACCGCGCCTGTCTTTGGCTTTGTGGCGCCGCTCGCCGGCAGCGCCGACGGCCAGGGCGCCGACGACGATGAGGACTCAGCGTCCGACGAGATCACCATCAAGCTGCCCAAGGCGCAAAAGACCGTGGTCTACGGCATCGCGATTGCCGGCGGCTTGGGCACCTATCTGTTGCTCGGCCAGCTTATGGGCGGCGGTATGGGTATGCCGAGGTTCGAGGCTGCTCAGGTGGGCAACCTCGAGCTTGCCTGGCTTATTCCCCTGGCGCTCATCGGCACGGCCTGTGGCTGGCTGTACTTTGTTTCGGAGCACGCGAGCGAGGCATTGGCCCACGCCATAGGGGAGCGCCCTGTCATCAAGGCCATGCTGGCCGGTTTGGCGCTCGCCATTTGCGGCACGGTCCTGCCCTACACCATGTTTGCCGGCGAGACGCAGGCCGACGTGCTCATGGAGACCTATATGACCATTCCCGCTGGCGTACTCATTGCAACCGGTCTTGTCAAGGCCATGCTGACGCCCGCCCTTATCAACATGGGCTGGCGCGGCGGCCACTTCTTCCCGGTTATCTTCTCGGGCGTAAGCCTGGGCTACGGCCTTGCTGTCCTCACCGGCGCCGATCCGGTCTTTTGCGTCGCCGTCTGCACGGCATCGACGATGGGTGCGGTCATGCGTCAGCCGGTCATGGTCGTGGGCCTGCTGCTCATGTGCTTCCCACTCAAGGGTATCGTCTGCATGATCATCGCCGCCGTTATCGCCGCCGGCATTCCGCTGCCCAAGCCGCTGCGCAAGTAGCACGATAGCGCGCAGTCAGTACAAACATCTCAAGTCCGGTGCGGGCGCTGTGTCACGGATTTGCGGGTGGACTGGATTTCGTTCGGTATCGGCGCTACTTCCAAATTGCAAGCGCGGCGGTGCCCAGTACGATGAGGGCGAGACCGATGGCGCTGCGTCGTGAGAGTTTTTCGTTGAATGCCAGACGCGCAAATAGTACCGATACGACAATCGATAGTTTGTCGATCTGCACCGCGACGCTCACCTGGCCTGCAGCGATGGCGTAGTAATAGAGCAGCCACGATGCTCCGGTTGCGATGCCCGATGTTACGAGAAATGTGAGTTCGCGCCGGTCAACGTGCGCGACCTGCTCCAGTTTTCCCTTGGCTGCCACGATTGCCCATGCCATAACCAGTACCACGCAGGTGCGGATTGCCGTGGCCAGGTTTGACTCGACGCCTTCGATGCCGATCTTGGCGAGGATGGAGGTGAGTGCCGCGAACACGGCGGCGCCGAGGGCGTAAGCGAGCCAGGTCCGGTCTTGCTGCTGCTCGGGTCCGGCGGACTGCTTCTTCTCGATCATTAAAAACGTGCCGAGGGTGATGACAGCGGTTCCCACGAGCTTAACCGCAAGGTTGCTCGTCTCACCAAAAAGCGCGATGGCGACCAGCGCGGCGAGCACGGTGCTCATCTTGTCGACCGGTACGACCTTATTGACGTCTCCGATGCTCAACGCCTTAAAGTAACAGATCCACGAAGCACCTGTAGCGAGTCCCGAGAGGACGAGAAAGAGCCAGGATCTGGGTTCGATACTGCCAATGGTCCCAATGGATCTAGAAATGCCCGCCATTGCCCAGGCGAAAACGAGCACCACGCAGGTGCGAATGGCCGTCGCGATATCGGAGTCGGTCTGCTTGATACCGCATTTGGCCAAGATGGATGTGATGCCGGCAAAGAATGCTGACGCAAATGCTGCGACGACCCACGACACGGGTGCGATGCCTCCTTGGATAATGGGTTTATCCTGCGAGTTTTATGGACATAAGGATACCGCCCCACCATGAAGGTTTGATATGGCCGCGGCGAGACGGGGCCATGTTCCGGGGAGCCATTTGGTTAGGGCTCGAATTGAAGGTGAATGTTTTTCCGAGAAGTGAACGGCATGCCGTGAAGGGTGGTAACGACGTTGTTACTGCTTCGTCTTATCTAGTAAATGAGGTGGGGTGCCGCCCAAGTCCTTTAGCTGTCGATTACAGGTCGCGTACTCGATAAACCTTGGTGCTGACGGTGCAGCTGATTGCGCATAGCGCGAGGGCCAGGACGGCAATTCCTGCGCACAGGCAGCCGAGGACGGCGGAATCGGGATTTGCCCCGGCAATCGACATGAGCCAGTTGCTGATGGGGTTGGAGGAGCTCAGCGTGGCCATAGCAAGGCAACCGAGCAAGGCAAACAGACCAACGGACAGGCGCAGCGCCTCCATGTGTCCAAAACGAAAGAACAGCGGCTGCGCCAAAAACACCATCATGAGGGAGATGAGCATCGAGGCTGCCGAGGCAATTGCGATCTCAAATACGACCTGTCCCGTCGGGAAAATGCCTGCATTATTGAAGAGTGGGATGGTGACGATGTTCAACAGCGCGGCCGCACATGCCATGATGGCCGAGAAAGCAACGATACACAGGTAACGTGCGCAGACGATGTCTTTGCGCGAGAAGGGCAGCGTTGCCCGATAGCGCTCCCATCCGTTTTGATTGTCGAAGCCGGCTAGCGAGTTCATGATCATGATGGGCGACATGGCGCTGACTGCGCAGGCGCCAGCACTCATGCCGGAATCACCATCCGATGCGTTGGCGAGGGTCATCACGATGAATATAAATAAGCCGACACCCGCGATGCTCGGGATAAGCGTGCGAACGATGGCGAGCTCGGACATAAAGGCGCGTTTCATTTCGAAGCCCCTTTCAGCATGAGGCGAAGGTAGTCATCAATGGTTGCCCGATCGCAGGGAATCTCGGGGAAAGCCTCGAGCGTATCACGGCGGTTGGGCACGAGCACGTCCACGCTATAGGCGTGGCGGGCAGCACGGGCGCCTTCGACGCAAGCCATGAGCTCTGCGGCCTGTGCTTGCGTGCAGTGGGCGATTCCGGCGCGGTCGGTAATGTCCTCGCGTGGCAGGTCAAATGCAATCGAACCGTTATCGATGCAGATGACGCGATCGGCGGCGCTATCGAGGTCGGACGTAATGTGGCTCGAGAGCAGTACGCTGCGCTGGCCGTCGGAAACAAAGGCGAGCAGCTCATCGAGCAGCTCCTCGCGCGCCATGGGATCGAGGCCCGCGGTGGCTTCGTCCAAAACGAGCAGCCTGGCATTGTGGCTGAGCGCACAGGCGAGCTGCAGCTTCATACCCATGCCGCGGGAGAGGTCTTTGACCTTGGCTTTGGGATCAAGGCCAAATCGTTCGATAAATCTGGCGAATGTTTCGCGACTCCATGTGGGGTGCGCCGGGCCTACGAGCGTCTCGATCTGGCCCACCTTGAGCGTGGAAGGGAAAGGACACGTGTCCAGGACAAGACCGATGCGGGAGCGCAGATGGCGCTGTGTCTCGCCGGGCGCGTCGGTGCCGCAGTGCTGCCCAAACAGGTGCACCTCGCCGGCATCGAGCTTTATGAGTCCGAGCGCGGCGCGAATCGTCGTTGTCTTACCGGCGCCGTTTGCGCCCACAAAGCCAACAATCTGGCCGGGCTCCACGGTGAGTGTGACATCGCGTAGGGAAAAGCGGTCGCTTACGCGGCGTGAGACGCCTTTGAGTTCTAGCAAGTTTTGCATGGTATAGCCTTTCTTGCAGATGGCTACTGCATGGTTTCGGGGGCTACAAGGTCGAGCATCTCGTGCAATTTGTCGCGCGTGACGCCCAGGGTTTCGGCCTGCGTAGCGGCCTGCGCAAGCAACTCTTCGATATGGCAAAGCTGGTTTTCGCGCAAGAGTTCCTGGTTGCCCTCGGCGACAAAGCAGCCCTTGCCCTGCACGGTACAGATAAAGCCAAGTTGTTCCAGGTCGGCATAGGCGCGCTTGGTGGTGATGACACTCACACCGAGGTCGCTCGCGAGCGCGCGGATGCTGGGGAGTTTGGCTCCTGCAGCGAGTGCGCCCGAAAGGATCTGAGCTTTGACCTGCGAGGAGATCTGCTCATAGATGGGCTTGTCGCTCGAATTGGATAGGATGATGTCCACAGCGGCTCCTTAGCTGTTGGGCTACACGTGTATATAACCGGTAAGCACAGTATATATACACTATGCACAGTTATGCAAGAGGAAATGTGGAATAGCCTGCCAGTGTCGCGCTTACTTCAAAACAATCTCAATCTGTAACACCTAGGTCCGTTTTGGGTCGCTTGCTGTTACAGATTGAGATGTTATTTGCCCGCCTGTCTATTTGTCTCAATCTGTAACAGTAAGAGTCGATTTGGGCGGCTAGATGTTACAGATTGAGACATTGGTTGCCTTCCTGCCGGTTTATCTCAATCTGTAACAGGTGGAGGCTCAAAACCCGTCTTTCTGTTACAGATTGAGACGAGATTGAGACGGTGTCGATCTTCCCAGCCGTTTATCTCAATCTGTAACACCAGGAACGCTAAAACCCGTCTATCTGTTACAGATCGAGACAGTCCTTGAGGCAGCTGTTCGATGCACAGCGAGCTTGGCTGATGAATTTGTCCTGATAGGTGCCCTGTGGCGGGATTTCGCGGCTACAATAGTACGGTTTCAACGACGAAATGCACTCAATGCAAGAAAGGATCCGCATGGCAAGCCTGTCGGATGAAATCTCGTCGCGCCGTACATTCGCGATCATCAGCCACCCGGACGCCGGTAAGACCACGCTTACCGAGAAGCTGCTGCTCTATACCGGCAGCATCCAGACCGCCGGCTCGGTCAAGGGCAAGAGTTCGGCCAAGCATGCCGTCTCGGACTGGATGGACATCGAGAAGGAGCGCGGTATTTCCGTTACCTCCTCGGTACTGCAGTTCACCTACAACGGCGCCTGCGTCAACATCCTCGATACTCCCGGCCACCAGGACTTCTCGGAGGATACCTACCGTACCCTTATGGCCGCCGACGCCGCGGTCATGGTCATCGACGGCGCCAAGGGCGTCGAGGCCCAGACCAAAAAGCTCTTTAAGGTCTGTACGCTGCGCCACATTCCCATCTTTACCTTTGTGAACAAGCTCGACCACGAGGCCCGCGATCCGTTTGAGCTCATGGAAGAGATCGAGAACGTCCTGGGCATCAATACGTACCCCATGAACTGGCCAATCGGCAGCGGCCGTAACTTCCGTGGCGTGTTCGACCGTCAGACCCGTCGCGTCATCGCCTTTGAGGGCGACGGTCACGCCAACGCCACCAAGAAGGTCGCCGAGGTCGAGGCCGAGCTGGGCGACCCCGCCATGGATGAGCTTATTGGCGAGGAGAACCACAAGAACCTGATGGACGACATCGAGCTGCTCGATGGCGCCGGCGACGAGCTCGACCTGGATGCCGTGGCCTGCGGCAAGCTGAGCCCGGCGTTCTTTGGCTCGGCGCTCACCAACTTTGGCGTGGAGCCCTTCCTCAAGGAGTTCTTGCGCCTGGCCCCGACGCCGCGCGCCTATACCGATACGCTCACCAGCGAGCCGGTCGATCCGTGCCGCGACGACTTTAGCGGCTTTGTGTTTAAGATCCAGGCCAACATGGACAAGAACCACCGCGACCGTATCGCCTTTGTGCGCATTTGCTCGGGCAAGTTCGAGCGCGGCATGGATGCCTTCCACGTGCAGGGCAACCGTAAGCTCAAGCTTGCCACGGGCACGTCGATGATGGCCGATGACCGCGCCATCGTGGACGAGGCGTACGCGGGCGATATCGTAGGCCTGTTCGATCCGGGTATCTTTAGCATCGGCGACACCGTGTGCTCTGGCAAGCGCCACGTACAGTATCCGCAGATCCCGACGTTTGCCCCCGAGATGTTCGCCCGCATCACGCAGGTCGACACGCTCAAGCGCAAGCAGTTCGTGAAGGGCATGGAGGAGCTTGCCCAGGAGGGCGCCATCCAGATCTTCCGCGAGCTGGGTGCCGGCATGGAGAGCGTCATCGTGGGCGTGGTCGGCGTACTGCAGTTTGAGGTGCTCGAGCGCCGCCTTAAGGCCGAGTACCGTGTTGAAGTCCGTCGTCAGCCGCTGTCCTATACGGACATCCGCTGGATCCAGAACGACCCCGACACCATCGACATCCCGGGCCTTTCGCTCACGCGTGACACCCTGCGCGTCGAGGACATGCGCGGCGGCAAGCTGCTGCTGTTCACGAGCCCGTGGAATGTTGACTGGGCGACCGACCACAACCCCGACCTTGTCCTGTCGGAGTTTGGCAATGTAACGTTTTAGTGCGCCGGCGCGGTGGTCCTGTGGGGCTGCCGCGCCGCTTGCTTGCCTGCCGCCGTGTGAGCGGCTATCATACCCACCGTCGCCTCAAGACCGTGGCGGCCGAGCAGTTCGGGTCCGATATCCTGCTCGTTAAACCTAAAACCAAAGGAGTACATAATGATCAAGAAGGTCATGGAGGACTACAAGGTCCTGTTGCGGAGCATTCCCGCGGCAACGGTTTCGCTGTTTTTCGTGAGTGTCATCATGATGAACCTGCTGGCCAACAAAGAGCTTATCAGCCTGCCGTATCTGGCGCTCGACTGCGGCTTTGTGGTGAGCTGGGTTTCGTTTTTGTGCCAGGACATGATTTGCAAGCGCTTTGGCGCCAAGGCATCCATCAAAATCTCTATCCTCGCGCTGGCGGTCAACCTGGCCGTGAGCCTGTGCTTTTGGGCATGCTCGCTCACGCCCGGCATGTGGGGCGCCTACTACGACACGGGTATGATCGAGGTCAACAACGCCCTTAACGCCACCATCGGCGGCACCTGGTACGTGGTGCTGGGCTCTTCGCTGGCAATGCTCGTTTCTGCCGTGGTTAACTCCACGCTCAACCAGTCGCTCGGCCGTATGCTCAAAAAGAATAATTTTGCGAGCTTCGCCCTCCGTTCCTATGTGTCCACGGGTGTTGGCCAGTTTATCGACAACCTGGTCTTTGCCATTGTGGTGAGCCACACGTTCTTTGGTTGGACCTGGGTGCAGGTCCTTATGTGCTCGCTGACCGGCGCTGTTGCCGAGCTGTTGTGCGAGGTCTTCCTGAGCCCCGTGGGCTACAAGGTCGTGCGTGGCTGGGAGCGTGAGAATGTGGGCGCCGAGTACCTCGAGCGCCACGCAACCGTCTAAGGAGCAAGTATGCGGGTTTTGATCACGGGTGCTTCGGGTGGTATCGGAGCCGCGTGCGTGCAGCGCTTTTTGGACGAGGGCCACGAGGTCGTGGGCTTTGATCTGCTGCCGGCGGCGATCGAACACGAGCGCTACCGCCATCTGATCGTTGATGTCCGCGAGCCTGACTCGTTTCCAGGCGACCTTGAGCCACAGGTAATCGTGAACGTTGCCGGTGTGCAGGATTCGGCCGACGATATTGCCGCCAACTTGCGTGGCACCATCAACGTGACCGAGCGCTATGCCTTTGTGGGGGAGGGGCTTGCCGCCAAGCCGACACCGGCTATCAAATCCGTGGTCAATGTGGGGTCGGCGAGCGGGCATACGGGATCGGAGTTTCCCGACTATGCCGCCAGCAAGGGCGGCGTTATCGCCTACACCAAGAACCTTGCAAACCGCCTGGCGCCGCAGGCCATCGCCAACAGTGCGGACCCGGGTGGCGTGATCACGCCGCTCAACCGTTGCGTGATGGAAGACGAACACCTGTGGAGCCAGATCATGGAACTCACGCCGCTTAAGCGCTGGGCCACCGCCCAAGAGATTGCCGAATGGATCTACTTTGTGGGCGTAACCAACCGGTTTATGACCGGGCAGAGCCTGCTGATCGATGGCGGCGAGGCCGGCCGCACGCAATTTATTTGGTCCGAATAGGAAACGCGCCCGATGGAAAGCTGTCGGGCGCGTTTTTGATGTATCGATTTTTAGCCGAGGCTAGTCCAGTTAACGGGGGTCGAGCCGTGCTGTTCGAGTAACCGATTGGCAGCGGAGAAGGGACGCGACCCCATAAAAGCGGGGAGTTCTGCCGTGGCACGGTTGGCCGAAAGCGGCGAGGGGTGCGTAGAGGCCAGGCAGAACTTGTCGGTTGCCTTGCCCGCGCCGGTCGTGGCGAGCTTGCCTTCGACCATCTGCTGGGCAAAGCGGCCCCATGCCAAAAAGACTACCGGCTGGGGCAGCTGGTAGCAGCGTTCGATAATGTAGTCGGTCAGGGTACTCCAGCCCAGCTTGGCGTGCGAGTTCGCGGCATGCTCGCGCACGGTGAGCGTGGTGTTGAGGAGCAGGACGCCCTGCTGTGCCCATGGGGTTAGGTCTCCCGTGGAGGGAATGGGGCAACCCAGATCGGCTTTGAGTTCCTTATAGATGTTGCGCAGGCTCGGCGGCAACTTGGTTTGCGTCGCGGGGACCGAGAACGACAACCCCATTGCCTGGTTAGGTCCGTGATAAGGGTCTTGACCCAATATGACAACCTTGACCTGGTCGGCCGGCGTGTAGGCGAGGGCATTGAGGATGTCGTCTTGCGCCGGGTAGATGGTCTGCTCGGCACGCAAAAGGGCGATGCGCTCGAGCAGCTGGTTCGTAGTGTCACGGACCGGCTGCGGCGCATCGCCCAACCAAGTTGCTATGTTGCGATCGCGAGTTACAGCGTCCATGGAACTCCTTTATGGCAGATGCTATGTTGGCACCTATTGTAAAGGCGTCCAGAGACCTTTATGCCGCGGCTGCATGAGGAGTGGGGTCTACGAGACGTGCTCGGGCGCTCCTGCCATACGAGTATGCCCATGTGCGTGAAGGTGCGGAAGCTCGACGGTTGCCATCATGACGCCGGTGAGGATGAGCGCTGCGCCAAAGAAGGCGATGGGGCTCAGGACCTCGCCGACCAGGAAGAACGAGAAGACGGCGGAGCAGACCGGCTCGAGCGAGAAGGCGAAGCCGGTGGTCTCGGCGGGTACGTGGGGCTGCACGAGCGTCTGGGTGATAAAGCCGTAGGCAGAGCAGATGAGTGCGAGCGCAACGACAACGACGATCTCGTTCGGCGTGCTGGGAAGCGTAAAGCCGCCAAAGGTGCATGCGGCGACGCCCGAGAACAAGCCACCGAAGCCCAGCTGCCAAACGCCCAGAGCCAGCGGATCGACTTCTTCGACAAAGCGCTTGGCTACGATAATGTGGCCGGCATAGATAAAGGCCGAGAGCAGCATGACCATCGCGCCGGGGTTCAGGCTGGTAAAGTCGGCGCCCGAGAGCAAAAGCATGCCGCAGGTGACGATGGCGGTGCCGATGAGCACCTTGCGCTCGGGGGCGCGACGCAGCAGAGCCGCGTTGGCAAACGGCACGATCACGACCGTCAGGCTCTGCAAAAAGCCGGCGGTGGAGGCGGAGGTGAGACTGGAGCCCAAGCACATGCAGGTAAGCTCGGTTGCCATGATGGCGCCGATGATGGCGGAACGAATCATCACGTTGCGATTGATGCGCAGCGCGTGCTTGTGGAAGAGCAGCAGACAAGCTGCAAAGGCGATGATGCAGCGCAGCGCAACGATGCTCGTGGCGTTCATGCTATCCATGCCGATCTTCATGAGGGGGTACGAAAAGCCCCATGCGACGGGAACGGAAAATGAGAGCGCGATTGCTTTTTTGCGATCCATGGGACTCCTTTTGTTACAAAACGGTTTCGTAAAAAGGATTCTGCTCCCAGATGAGGATGTAGTAAAGCGAATGTATCTTCAGTATGATTAAGAAATGCTAATGTTGATAGGAAAAACGCTAGCAAAACGTTTTACGGCTACATCGATGTGGAGGCACGATGGCATCGCGGTATCAGATTGTATGTATGGTGGTCGATTGCGGCAGTCTTAAGGGTGCGGCCGACGAGCTGGGCTATACGCAAAGCGCGGTGAGCCAGGCCGTCAAGGCGCTCGAGCGCGAGCTGGGCACCACGATTATCGAGCGCGGCAAGCAGGGCGTCTCGCTTACGCGCGACGGCAAACAGTATCTGCCGTATCTGCGCCAGATCGTAACGGCCGAGGCCGAGCTTGAGGGCAAGCGTCAGGAGTTGTTGGGGCTTTCGTCGACCGACATTCGCATTGCGACGTTTACCAACGTGAGTCGTACCGTGCTGCCGCGTGTGATCCGCGACTTTGGGGCCCTGCACCCGGGCGTGCACTTTACCCTCAAGCAGGGCGATTACACGCGCAACGCCCAGTGGGTGCACGATGGCGTAGTTGACTTTTGCTTTACGGCGCGCGGATTTACCGCTGGGCTCGAGAAGCGCGTGGTCTATCACGACGAGTTGGTGGCACTGCTGCCGGCCGCGCATCCGCTGACGGCAAAGGAAAAGGTGACACTCGCCGACCTGGCATCCGAGCCGTTTGTGCTGCTAGATGAGGGTGAACAGAGCCTGGTACTCGATGCGTTTGCGGCGCATGGGCTGTCGCCGCATGTGATGAGTGAGGTGACCGACGACTACACCATCATGGCGATGGTGGAGGAGGGCCTGGGTGTGAGCATGCTCTACCGTCGTACGGTCGAAGGCATGCAGGCCGATATTCGCGTGCGTCCCATCGTGCACGCTTCCTCACGCGATGTCGTGGCAGCCTGGCGCAGTTGGGATACCATGCCTATCGCTACGAGGCGCTTTATCGACTATATGAGCTCGCATATCGTCAATTAGCTGCCGATATGCCACCAAGTTGTGCATGTCTAGCACGCCCCGGTCTTGGCTTGTGCTAGACGGTAGGTGCGTGCCGGGTGGCAGAGCAATACCGCCACGACCATAAAGAATGCCGTGGTGCCCAGGCTGATGGGGTAGACCATCATGATGTTCGCAAAGGTACGGAAGTGCGGGAACACGCAGAATACCCAGTAGAAGCGGATGCCGCAGACGCAAATCATGGTGATGAGGGCGGGCATGAGCGAGATGCCAAAGCCGCGCAGATAACCGGACATGTTCTCGTAGAACATGCTAAAGGCGTACGCCGGGAAGATCGAGCACACGCGGATATAACCGATCGAGACGATGTTGGGGTCACTGTTGAACAGTGCCAGGATCTCGCGCCCCAGACCGACAATAACGATAATTGTGGTGAGCGCAACGATGCCGCCTTCGACCAGGCAGACCTTGAGCGTCTTGGTGCAGCGGTCAATCTGGCGTGCGCCGTGGTTTTGTCCCACAAAGGTGGTGCAAGCCTGGCTAAAGCTGTTGAGCAGGTTGTAGCACACGTACTCCAAGCTCATGGCGGCGCTCGATGCGGCCATGACTTCGGTGCCCAGGCTGTTGATGGCGGACTGGATGATGATGTTGGCAACGGCAAAGACGGCGCTCTGAATACCGGCGGGCAAGCCGATCTTAACGATGCGCTTGAGGGCGACGGGGTCTAAGCCTAAGTCGCGCGGGGTGACGCGGACGACGGAGTCGGTCTTGAGCAGGCGGATAAAGAGCGTAGCGGCGCTGACGGTGTAGGCGATGGCGGTGGCGATGGCGACGCCCGCGACGCCCCAGTGGAGTACGGGGACAAAGATGAGGTCCAGGCCAATGTTGAGGACGGTGGACACGGCAAGCGCCTGCAGCGGCATACGGGTGATGCCGACGGAGCGGAAGATCGCGGCCTCAAAGTTGTAGAGCAAGATCGAGGGCATGCTGAGCAAAAAGACGCGCAGGTAGAGCGAAGCGAGCGGCATGGTTTCGGCAGGAACGTTGAGCGCGGCGAGCATGGGCTCGGCAAAGATCTCGCCCAGCGCGATGACGACAAAGCCCACGAGCGCCATTAAAACCGAGGTATGGACGGCACGTTTGACCATGTTCTGATCGTTGCGGCCGATAGCGTTGGCGATGACCACATTTGAGCCAAGCGACATGCCGATAAACAGGTTGAGCATAAGACTGGTAAGCGGAACATTGGAGCCGACCGCTGCCATGGCAAGGGTTCCCTGGTCGCCCGAGAAGTTGCCGATGATGACCGTGGCGATGAGGTTCGATAGCTGTTCCAAGATGCTCGTGGCGGCCACGGGGAAGGCGAACAGGGGAATATTGCGCCACAGCGAGCCGGTGGTCATGTCAATGTGCTTAGATGCGGTATCGGCCATACACTCTCAATCTCTAATATGCTATTTCGTGCTTATTTGCGCAGACGATGATACTCCTAATGCAACCAGTCGGTACTTAGATAGTCGTTGGGACGTTCTTAAACGACTGGTCATTCAATAACGTCCCCGATGACTAGGTGGGGAAGGCGTGCGACAATGGTGGGCGTTGTGTTGTTCGCGCTAAGGAGTTGCCATGTTGTTGTGTCCCGTTTGCCATGAGCCGTTGGTGGACGACGAGCGCGGTGCTACATGCGCGGGCGGACACCGGTTTGACCGTGCGCGCGAGGGCTATCTATATTTGCTGCGCTCGTCCAAGAGCGGCGACTCCATGGGCGATCCCAAGTCGCAGGCGCGCAGTCGTCGCGACTTTCTTAACCGCGGTTACTACGCGCCGTTGCGCGATGCGATGGTCGAGCTGGTGCGCAAGCAGGTGTCTGGACGTGCAACGTCTGCGAATGGCCCCATGACGCTGCTCGATATTTGCTGCGGCGAGGGCTACTACACCAGTGCCATGGGTGCGGTGCCGGGCGTGGATGCTTACGGTTTCGACCTGGGCAAAGAGATGGTGCGCCTGGCCGCCAAGCGCGGCGATGCGACCTATTTTGTGGCCAACATGAAGGATATCCCCGTGGCCGATGGCGCCTTCGATATGGTGACCGAGCTCTTTGCTCCCTTTAACGAGCGCGAGTTTGCTCGCGTGCTGGTGCCCGAGGGCTCGCTCTACACCGTGGTGCCGGGTGCCCATCACCTGTTTGGGCTCAAGGAGGTGCTCTACGACAGGCCATACCTCAATGACGAGAAGCTGCCGAAGACTACCGAGCTCGAGTTGGTCGGAACGCGGCGCGTGACAGCTTCTATCACCCTTCAGACCCAGGCCGACATCGAGGCGGTGTTCCAGATGACGCCGTACTACTACCGCACGCGCCCCGCCGACAAAGCACGCCTGGCAAACCTCGATACCCTTCAGACCGACATCGACTTCATCATCGCCGAGTACCGCCACAGCTAACCTACAAAAAAGGGACAGGTTTATTTTGGCGGGTTTTATCTGGGCTAACGTAAAGGGCCGACCGCGTTGCTGCGCGATCGGCCCTTTTTAGTTGCTTGGCTGCAGAGGTTATGAGAAGCGAGCGCTTACAGACGGTCCTTGTTTTCGGCCTTAACGGCGTGCGCCTGCTGAATAAAGAACAGGTCGTAGACCACGATGACAAAGGCGCCGATATTGACGGCGCTGCCGCCGAGCGCGGGAAGGGTAAGCACAGCCTGGACGAGCGTAGCGACCGCGGCAACGATACCGAGCTTAAACGCGCCATCCACCTGCGAAGGCTTGTTGGCACCCTTGATGCCCGCAACACCTGCGGCAAGATCGACAACGCCCTTGATAATCACAACGACAGCAGCGAGTATGGCGTTCGATCCGTAGATGGATTCAAATTTGCCGGTCGCGATGCCGGCGATTCCGATGACGAGGCTGGCGATGCCCAAAACAAAATAGATGAGGGCAAGGATTTTGAGTGTCTTGCGCGCGGCGCTCATAGGTAGTCCTTTCGATTCGGGCGCTGCCAGTCTGGCGCGTCCCATAAGCTGCACATATCGTGAAGCACATTGTAGTTCAACGTGACGGCGTGTGTGCTAGAAAGCGCTTCTCGCCTGTGCAGAGCAATCTTTCAAAAAGGAAAGCTGGACGTAAGCCAAATCGATGGCAGCACATGTGCGGCGCTGCGATGATGAGGTCGTGACAAGGAGTTGGTCTAAGGAGGAGCCATGATGTACGGAACAGAGCAAGTGCGCGAGCCGCGGTCGTTGGGAAGGCGCATGAGTGATTCTGTGATCGCTGCCGTATGCACGGGATTGATGGCGGTGCTTTGCATTGGGATGCTGTGGGCCATGTCGCATGTGGGACAATAGCGGACGGTTGAGTGCCGACAGGGGCGGCGCTCACGTATTCATTTTGCTTGTAAAGGAGTGCCCATGGGCGTCGTCGATCCCTTTTCTGTTGCTCGGGCCGCGGGGCTTGAGCTGACCGGGAAGCCCGAGGGCCTCACGCTCACCGACGGCGCGATGGAGCTGCGTGCCGATTTTGCCCGCATGCTTCCACGGCTCAAGCAGGGCCGTCTGCAGCAAGAGCTGCTGGTGAAGGCTGCGCGCACAAAAGGCATCGAGCAGCCATGGGCGATTGACGCCACGGCAGGCTTTGGCGAGGATTCGCTGCTGCTGGCCGCCACGGGCTTTACCGTCGATCTGTATGAACAGGATTGCGTGATTGCGGCATTGCTCAAGGATGCCTTGGACCGCGCGGCGGATGATCCGGCGCTTGCGGCTGCCGTGGCACGCATGCGCTTGCATGCGGGCGAGGACAGCATTGCCGGCCTTCGCCATACGGCTGAGCTGGTCGAGCGCGGTGAGCTCGCGGCTCCCGATGTGGTGTATTTGGACCCCATGTTTCCCGAGCGCACCAAGAGCGCGGCGGTTAAAAAGAAGTTCCAGCTCTTGCACCATTTGGAGCAGCCGTGTGCCGATGAGGAGACGCTGGTCGAGGCTGCTCTTGCGCCGTGCCCGCGCAAGGTTGTTATCAAGCGGCCAGTGAAGGGGCCGCTGCTTGCCGGCGTTAAGCCGAGCTATCAGCTTGCGGGCAAGGCTGTCCGCTACGATGTTTTGGTGCCGCCGCGCCCGTAGCCTGCGCACGATGGCCGGTGCTGCGTGAGCGTCGCGCCGATGCAGCGCCTATTTCCAAGGGTGCGACGTCAAATGCCACCCGCCGCAGTATTCGCATTTGTAGCAGGTCAAGCCACGCCGCCCATGGTTTTCGCAGTCGGCCATAACGGCCTCGGCCTCGGCGCGTGTGTCGTAGCGGTTTTTTCGCTCGCACGACTTGTAGCGCCAAGCCTCATCGCGCTCGGCGTCCAGGGCGTCGCGGCGCTCGTCCTCGCGCGCAAACAGGTCGCTCATATCGCCGCCGGTGGCAGCGCCCAAAAACTCGCTTTTGGCCTTTGACCAGGCGGCTCGCTTTTTGCTTCCCATCTGCTTCGTGTCCTTTCCAAACGCTGGTATCATTGCTCAATCAAAGTGATACCAATAAACGTGAGGTCGCCGCGTGATGATCAGAAAAACCCTCGATACCGACATTCCTGCCGTCATGGCCATCTATGACGTCGCCCGCGCCTTTATGCGCGCGCATGGCAACGCCACGCAGTGGCCCGAGGGCACGCCTTCGGCCGAGCAGCTGACTGCCGATATCGCCGCCGGCGGCAGCTATGTGTGCGAAGTCGACGGTCGCGTGGTGGCGACGTTTGCCTTTTTGCCGGGCCCGGACGAGTGCTATGACGTCATCGAGGACGGTCAGTGGCGTAGCGACACTCCGTACGCCGTGCTGCACCGCGTGGCGTCCGACGGCACCGTGCACGGTATCGCGGCCGCGATGTTTGCCTTTGCCAAGGAGCGTGCCGACCATCTGCGTATCGATACGCACGCGGACAACCTGCCCATGCAGGGTGCGAGCATGAAGGCGGGGTTCGAGCGCGCCGGAGTCGTGTATGTGTCGGACGGCACGCCGCGTGTTGCGTTCGACTGGCTGCGCGAGGCATAAGAGCGAGGACGCGTATCAACAATCCATGTACGTGAAAATGGCCCCGGGTGGGGCCATTTTCGTTCGATGCGCTGTTTTGCAAGCCGGCTTTCGCAAGGCGCGAACCTGCGAAAATCGCCGCGCGGCAACGCGGGGCGATGAGCTCGGTCGGGGGATAGGGCCCGCTTCGCCCGCCGGCCCGTAAATTGTATCATCCAGTGTGGAACGAGGGTGCCCGTTGCCACGTGCGATGGGCTTGCAATAAGAGGAGAGCCATGTCGAAGCAAGCGGTCGTTGGAATCTTGGCGCATGTCGATGCCGGCAAGACTACGCTGGCCGAGGCCATGCTGTTCAACGCAGGTCGCATTCGCAAGCGCGGCCGTGTGGACGACGGCGACTCGCACCTGGATACCAACGCTATCGAACGCGAGCGCGGCATCACGATTTTCTCGTCGCAGGCCGTGCTCGACCACGGAGATGCCCACGTCATGCTCGTGGATGCACCGGGGCATGTCGATTTTTCTGCCGAGGCAGAGCGCACATTGCGCGCGCTCGACTACGCGATTTTGGTTGTGGGCGCCAACGACGGCGTGCAGGGACACACCGAAACCCTGTGGCGCCTGCTTGCGCGCTATGACATCCCGACGTTCGTCTTTATCAACAAAATTGATTTGGAGAATCCCGGCCGCGATGTTTTACTGGCACAACTTGGGCAGCGTCTTTCCGAGGGCTGCCTGGATGCCAGCGAACTGCTGGCGGGCGGTGCCGCTTGGGAGGACGCTGCCGCGTTGGACGAGGCGGCGCTTGAGGAGTTTCTTGAGACGGGCGAGCTTTCCGTTGCAACGCTGTCGCGCATGGTTGCCGAGCGCAGGCTCTTTCCCTGCTTTACCGGCTCGGCGCTCAGGGACCAGGGCGTGGGCGAGCTGCTGGATGGCATGTGCACGCTGATGCGTGAACAGGCGTGGGCCCCGGAGTTCGCCGCGCGTGTCTATCGCGTCAGCCGAGGCGTTCGCGGCGAGCGCTTGGCTTGGGTTAAAGTGACCGGCGGCGCGCTACGTGCAAAACAGATGATCGAGGGGCGCTCCGGTGCCGAGGTATGGGGGCAGAAAGTCGATCAGGTGCGCATCTATAACGGAGAGAAGTACGAGCTCGCCCAGGAAGTTGCTGCTGGCGGTATTTGTGCCGTGACGGGTCTTGCGCACGTTCGCCCGGGGGATGCCTTGGGTGCGGAGCCCGGGTGCGATGCACCCGTCATTGCGCCGGTCCTCACCTATACGGTGCTACCGGGCGATAACGATGTCCATGCGGTGTTTAAAGCGCTGACCGAGTTGGCGGACGAAGACCCCATGCTCGGCGTAAGCTGGAATACGCATCTCGAGCAGATTCATTTGCAGTTGATGGGCGCCGTGCAGCTTGAAGTCGTGCAGCGGGTGTTGGCCGATCGCTTTGGCCTTTCGATTGAGTTTGAGCCCGGCGGCATTCTCTATAAGGAGACTATCTCGCAGCCGGTCGAGGGCGTGGGCCACTTTGAGCCGCTCCGTCATTTCGCCGAGGTGCACCTGCGCCTGGAGCCGCTGCCGGCGGGTTCGGGCGTGCAGTTTGGCACCGTGACCTCGACCGACGAGCTCGATCTTAACTGGCAGCGTCTGGCACTCACCAACGCCATGGAGCGCGATCACCTGGGCGTGTTGACCGGCTCGCCCATCACCGATGTGCGCATTACGCTTACGGGTGGCCGTGCACATGCCAAACACACCGAGGGCGGTGATTTTCGTCAGGCCACGTACCGCGCGATTCGTCAGGGGCTCATGCAGGCGCGTGAGGCCGGCGCGGCGGTACTGTTGGAGCCGTGGTATCGCTTTGAGCTCGAGGTGCCGGGGGAGTGCGTGGGCAGGGCGTTGTCGGACGCCACGCGCATGGGCGCCGAGTACGAGCCGCCGGCGATGGCGGGCGACCGGGCGAAGCTTGTGGGTCGCGTGCCAGCATCCGAGGTACAGGATTATGCGCTGGAGGTGGCTGCCTACACGAGCGGCCGCGGACATCTGTACCTGGAGTTCGCCGGTTATGCGGCATGCCATGATGCCGAGCGCGTCATCGAGGCGGCCGCCTACGAGCCCGAGGCCGATCTGCCCAATACGCCCGACTCGGTCTTTTGCGCCCACGGCGCCGGTTACACGGTCAAATGGTACGACGTGCCCGCCGCGGCGCACGTAAAGATCGATCCTGCCACCTTCCGTCCCTATCGCCCCGCCGACGCGGAATTTTTCGGCTACATGTGACAAAGGGACAGTCCCTTTGTCACATCGATAATTGAGAGGTTGAAACGTGGTGATTCATACTGAGCGCTTGGTGCTTCGTCCGTGGCGCGAGACGGATGCGGCGAGCCTGTTTGCATACGCGAGCGACCCGGACGTGGGGCCGGCTGCGGGCTGGCCACCCCATCGAAGCATTGAGGAAAGCAGAGAGATCATTCAGACGGTCTTTACGGCGCCCCATACCTTTGCCATTTGCCTGCCCGAGACAGACGAGCCCGTGGGCAGCATTGGACTCATGCCGCCGCGCTGCGAATCGAACGGCCAAAGCGTTGGACTTGAGCTCGAGGTGGGGTATTGGATCGCCAAGCCGTTTTGGGGTCGAGGCTTTGCTCCGGAAGCAGTACGAGCTATGCAACGCTATGCGTTTGAAACGCTTGGCTGCAAGGCGCTTTGGTGCGGATACTATGAGGGCAATAACAAGTCGTTACGCGTCCAACAAAAATGTGGGTTCGTGCCGCATCACGTTGAGCGCGACGTGCCCTGCGAGCTTATGGGCGATGTGCGTACCGAGTACTTTACCTATTTGACCTGCGAAGACTGGCGCGGGCGAGCACAGTGCGAGTAACGTGACAAAGGGACAGTCCCTTTGCCACGTTCGGCTAACAGGAAGGGGAGCGATGACGGGGTCGCAACAACCAAGTGTTATCGAGGTACGTGGCGCACGTGTCCATAACCTTAAGGACATCGATATCGATATTCCGCTGGGAAAGCTGGTGGGTATTGCCGGCGTATCGGGTTCGGGCAAGAGCTCGCTGGCGCTGGGGGTTCTTTATGCCGAGGGCTCGCGTCGCTACTTGGAGGCGCTCAGCACCTATACTCGACGTCGCCTGACGCAAGCCGAGCACGCCCAGGTGGACGAGGTGCTGCACGTGCCGGCGGCGCTCGCATTGCATCAGCGCCCCAGCGTGCCGGGCGTGCGTTCCACCTTTGGCACCATGACCGAGCTTAACAATAGCCTGCGTCTGCTCTTTAGTCGCTGCGCCCATCACGTTTGCCCGCACTGCGGGGCGCGCGTGGAGCCGAGCCTTAACGTGGCCGCGGGCCTGTCGTTCACGTGCCCCGCATGCGGCCGTGAATTCTACGCGCCGAGTGCCGAGGACCTTGCCTTTAACAGCGGCGGCGCGTGTCCTACCTGCGGCGGTACCGGCGTCATGCGCGAGGTGGACGAGGCGAGCCTGGTGCCCGACGAGTCAAAGACTATCAACGAGGGCGCGGTGCTTCCTTGGGGCACACTCATGTGGGATCTGATGAAGCAGGTGGCCGGCGAGATGGGCGTGCGTACCGACGTGCCGTTTAACCAGCTCACGCCCGCCGAACGCGACATCGTGTTCCATGGTCCGGCGGTTAAAAAGCACATTCTCTACGTTCCTAAAAACGGCGAGGGTGCCACGCCGCTCGACTTTACCTATTACAACGCCGTCTATACCGTTGAGAATGCGCTCGCCAAGGTTAAGGACGACAAGGGGCTCAAGCGCGTTGCACGCTTTTTGCACGAGGGGCCGTGCCGCGATTGCGGCGGCACGCGTCTTTCCGAGGCCGCGCGCCAGCCTCAGGTGCGCGGTGTCAATCTGGCGCAGGCGGCGGCCATGACGCTGGGCGAGGCGATTGAGTGGGTGCGTGGGGTGCCCGCATCCTTGCCGACCGAGATGCGGCCCATGGCGACGGACATCTGCGATTCGTTTTTGAGTACGGCTCGCCGCCTGGTTGACCTGGGCCTCGATTACCTTTCGCTCGACCGCGCCGGTGCCACGCTCTCCACGGGTGAGCGCCAGCGTGTACAGCTAGCCCGTGTGGTGCGCAACCGATCGACGGGCGTGCTGTATGTGCTGGACGAGCCTTCGATCGGCTTGCATCCTGCCAATGTCGACGGCCTGGTGGGCGTAATGCGCGATCTGGTGGATGACGGCAACACCGTGGTTGTTGTCGACCACGACACGCGCGTACTGGCGGAAGCCGACTATCTGGTCGAGATGGGCCCCGTTGCTGGAGCAGGCGGCGGTCATGTAATCGCCGCCGGTACGGTGGGTGAGGTCGAACAATCGCAGGACAGCCGCATCGCGCCGTTCTTGCGCTCGGACCCCAAGCGTCTGCGCCCGCAGGTGACTGACGACGAACTGTTCGACCAAGGCCATATCCGCATAGCGACCGGTGCCATCCATACCGTCAAACCGCTCGAAGTCGATATCCCGCGCGGCCGCCTTGTCGCTGTGACGGGTGTTTCGGGTTCGGGCAAGACGACGCTGGTGCTCGAGGCGCTCATCCCGGCACTCAAGGCGCAGGCGGCCGGCGAGCGCCTGCCCAGGCACGTGCGTTGGGTCGATGCCGAGGGCATCGCGCGCGCCAACCTGATTGACGCCACGCCCATCGGCGCCAACGTGCGCTCGACGGTGGCGACCTATGCCGACATCCACGATGAGCTGCGCCGTGCCTTCGCCCGTACGCCCGAGGCCAAGGCGGCGGGGTATAAGGCGGGTGCCTTTAGCTACAACACCGGTGCCTTGCGATGCCCCACGTGCGATGGCACGGGCTCGATATCACTCGATGTGCAGTTTTTGCCCGATGTCGAGATTGTCTGTCCTACATGTCGTGGCTCGCGTTATGCAGACGCGGCCTCACATATCCATCGCGAGGGCAAGGACGGCAGTCTGCTTACGTTGCCGCAGCTCATGGATATGAGTGTGGGCGAGGCCCTCGACGCCACGCTGGGACTCAAGAAAGTTCAGACTCGCCTGCAGACCCTGCACGACCTAGGCCTGGGCTATCTCACGCTCGGTGAGCCCACGCCGGCGCTCTCGGGCGGCGAGGCACAGCGCCTTAAGCTTGCAAGCGAGATGGGCCGCGTGCAGGACGATGCCGTATTCGTGTTCGATGAGCCCACGATCGGCCTGCATCCGCTCGATGTTCAGGTATTGCTGAGTGTGTTTGATGGCCTCGTTGCCAAGGGCGCTACGGTTATCGTGATCGAACACGACCTCGACCTTATCCGTAATGCCGATTACGTGATCGACATGGGCCCGGGCGGCGGCGATGCCGGCGGGCAGGTCGTCTGCGCCGGCACGCCGGACGACATCGCGGCCTGCCCCAAGAGCATTACCGGCCGCTACCTCTAACCGAATGTGACAAAGGGACGGTCCCTTTGTCACATTCCGGGAAAGCCTGTCTGACGCAGGGCCTCGTAGAGGACGATGGCGGCGCTGTTGGAGAGGTTGAGTGCGCTGATACGGTAGTCGGCCGGGTTGACGAAGTTGCCGCAGATATCCTGCTGAAGGATGGCCTCGTGGCTGTCCTCGGTATGCCCGAGCGCCTCCTCGTGGGCTTCCCAAACCTCGGCATTATCGAGTGAGTCACAATCGCGCAGCATCGGGATGCGCTCGCAGCGCTCGGACGCCGCGGCAAGCAGTGGCTCGGGAATCCCCGAGCTCTCGCTGCCAAAGACCAGATAGTCACCGTCGCGGTAGGTGCTTTGCGCATAGGTGCGGCGCGCCTTTTTGGTCAGCAGATGCAGGCGCTCGTCGGCGGGGGAGAGACCGTTGCGCGTAAGGAAATCCTTCCAGCCGGCATATGTCGTCACGTCCAAGTTTTGCCAGTAGCCCAGACCGGCGCGACGCACCGTCTTGTCGTCGAGCGAAAAGCCCAGCGGCTCCACCAGATGCAGGCGGGTACCGGTGACCACGCAGGTGCGGCCGATATTACCCGTATTGGCCGGAATCTCGGGTGCATACAGCACGATATTGAACATGAATCTCCTTGGCTCAGAATGAAAAACCACCACGAAGGGGACAGGCACCTTCGTGGTGGTTTGGCGGTTACGTGGGCGGAAAAATGCTAGCTTCGTTAAACCTAGGCGCGGTGCCAGTCGGTCAGGCAGGCATCGAGGGCGGCGATGAGCGCGTCCTTGTCCATATGACGGCCGATGATGCACAGGCTCGTCATGCGGTCGCCCGTCTCGTCGTCCCAAATCTGCATGATCTCGGGGTTCTCGTCGATAATCTTCTGCTTCTCGCTCTCGGGCGCAGAATCGACAAACAGCCCGTTCTCCATCAGGCGGATCTGGTGGCCGGCCTGCTCAAACATGTAGCACATGTCCGGATCACCGGTCTGCCACAGCGGACCCTTAACGCGAATGACCTCGTCGGGCCACTCCTGCTCAACAAAATCGGTGAACTTCTGCAGGTCAAACGGCTTGCGGCGCGAGTATACAAAGGTCTCGATGTCATACTCGAGTACCTCGGGGTCTTCGTGCTCCTCGGGATGCTCCATGGCCTCGATCCAGGCGGCGGAGTTGTAGGCGCGCATAAAGTCGAAGCGGTCGGTGTCGAGCAGCTCCTCCATGGGGACCTCGCCGTTTTGGGCCTCGACAATCACGGCGTCCTTCTGCAGGCTACGCACGATGGCCTTGAGCTCGGCGATCTGCTCAGGCGTGACGGTATCGGTCTTGTTGAGGATCAGCGTGGAGCAAAACTCGATCTGCTGGATGAGCAGGCTTTCGATGTCGTCCTCGTCGATATCCTCGGCCAGCAGGTCGCGACCGCCGTTGAACTCGTCGTACATGCGGGCGCAGTCGACCACAGCCACGATGTTGTCGAGCGCAAGCTTGGGCTCGCCGCCCACCTTGGCCTCGTCGCAGAAGCTCGAGATGGTGTAGGCGATGGGGATAGGCTCGCAAATCCCCGAAGCCTCGATGATGATGTAGTCGAACTTGCCCGAATCGGCGATGCCCTGCAGCTGGTTGGCCAGGTCGTCCGAAAGCGTGCAGCAGATGCAGCCGTTGGTGAGCGGGATAAGGTCGTCGGTCTCGGAAAGGCCGCCGTCGGCGATGAGGCTGGCGTCGACGTTGATCTCGCCGATATCGTTGACGATCACGGCAGCGCGGATGCCACCGTCGTTGGCGAGGATGTGGTTGAGCAGCGTGGTCTTGCCGGCACCGAGGTATCCGGTAAGCATGATGATCTTCACGGGTTTGTTGGGCATGTGCCCTCCTTTGTTAGACATGGCTTACAGATGAATCTTATGCCAAACGCCTGCTCTTATACCCACGCACGGGCAAATAACACAGGCTACTCCCAGGCTCCCCATACGTCGGGACAATAGCCGACGGTGGCCTTTTTGCCGTTGCGCACGATGGGTTCGGCCAGAACCTGCTGGTTCTCGAGCAGCTTATCAAAGCGCTGACTGGGGGTGAGATGCTGGATGAGCGCGAGCGTCTCCTCGTCCTTGGCTTTGGGGTTGAGCAGCTTGTCGATGCCGCCAACCGCCTGCATCACGCTCGTGAGCTCGCCCTTGCTCATCTCCTTTTCCTTAAGGTCAATAAACTGCACCTTAATGCGGCGCTCCTTAAAATAGCGCTGGGCCTTCTTGGTATCGAAGGACTTTTTGGTACCGAAGATCTGCACGTTCATTGTTTGGTTCCGCCGTTCTACCTGATGAAGTTGGTCCTAGCGCGATCGGCCTGGGGGGCTTCGATGCCGGCGGCCTTTCCCGCCTCGATGCAGCGTAGCAGCCAGGCCATGTTTTTGCCGATGTTTCGCATGGTGGCAAGGCCCTCGGCGTCTTGGGTGGCCTCACCCGGCATGGCACCAAAGACGTTGTTCCAGTAGGTGGATGCTACCACGGGCATCTGGTTGATGGTGAAGTACTTGTTGAGTACGTCAAACGTGGTCGACGTGCCGCCGCGGCGGGCAACGGCGACAGCGGCGCCCGGCTTGTGCGCAAAGGCCTTGCTGCCTGCATAGAATGCGCGGTCGAGTGCCGAGAGGATGCGTCCGCTGGGATGTGCGTAGTAGACGGGCGAGCCAAAGACAAAGCCGTCTGCCTGCTCGGCAGCGGCAATCAGCTCGTTGACCACATCGTCGTCAAAGGTGCAATGGCAATCGAGCTTGCCGCACTGGCCGCAACCGATGCAATCGCGAATAGGCTTGGCGCCCAGCTGAAACATCTCGGCCTCGATGCCCTCGGCGTTGAGCTGCTCGGCGACCTCGGCGAGTGCGCGGGCCGTGTTGCCGTTTGCCTTGGGGCTGCCATTGACCAAAAGAACCTTCATCACAAACTCCATCTGCTATCGGTGAATTCTGCTGAGAATTATCTCACGTTGTGTGCGACGGCGTTGGCACGGTGCAGGCGATGTTCATTTCGCAACGTTCTTAAGGGCGTTCATGCCCAAGGCCATCTAGGGGCATTGCGGTGCGGCATGGGGATACATCGGGAAACGTTCGATAAATGCTTATAAACACGTTTTTGACGGCATACGTTGACAGATATACTTGTTTAGTTCAAAAGCATGAGAACGGAGATGGTTGCATGGCACAGCCAGATACGACGCGCACGGTGGGGCTTGCGCTCGAGGGAGGCGGCTACCGTGGTATGTATACGGCGGGCGTGCTCGACGTATGGATGGAGCACGGCTTGACCTGCGACCATATGGTGGGAGTCTCGGCGGGCGCGGCGTTTGGCTACAACTTTAAATCGCGCCAGATCGGCCGCGCCATTCGCTACAACAAGGCCTATTGCGCCGACAAGCGCTATGCGAGCGTGACGAGCTGGTTGCGAACCGGCGATATGTTCAATGCCGAGTTTGCCTATCATGAGGTACCCATCGAGCGCGATCCCATCGATCTGGAGGCATATCGCGCCTGCCCCATGCGGTTTACGTGCGTATGTACCGATCTTAAGACGGGGCAGGCCGTCTACCATGACCTGCCCTATGGCGACGAGCGCGATATTGAGTGGATCCGGGCGTCGTCGGCGATTCCCGTGGCGACGCGTCCTGTTGCCATCGAGGGTCGTAAGTACTTGGATGGCGGTGTTGCCGATTCCATTCCCAGCACTTGGCTGTTTGAGCAGGGTTATGACCGCAACGTGGTGGTGCTGACGCAGCCGGCGGGCTTTGTAAAGCAACCCAATAGCGTGATGCCCATGCTGCGTCGCGTGTATCGTCACTATCCGGAGTTTGTCGCGGCTCTTGAGCATCGGCACGAGGTCTACAATGCCACGCTCGATGACCTGGCGCGCCGCGAAGCCGCTGGCGAGATCTTTGTGGTGCGGCCGAGCGAATCGGTGAAGGTGCCGTCGCTGTGCCGCGAGCCCGATGAGCTCGAGCGCATCTATCAGATCGGCCGTCGCGATGCGGAGGCGACGCTGCCGGCGCTGGAAGCGTATCTGGCGGGGTAGGGGCCACGGCGGAAAGCGCATCCCAAAATGGACGTCCAAACTGGGATGCGCTTTCCGCTATTGAAGATATGGGGCTGCGGAGCAGCTGCTTGGCATGGGCCTATGCCTGCTGCCAGGTATCGACGAGCTCCTTGGCTGCGGCGTAGGGGTCGTCGGCACTGCAGACGGCGCTCACCACAAAGAAGCCGTCGACGCCGGTGGTCTTGAGCTGCGGAAGATCGGCCGTTTTGACGCCGCCGCCCACCACGATGGGCACGGGGCTTGCCGCATGGAGGGCAGCCAGGTCCTCAAAGCTCTTGGTGATGATGGAGCCGTCGGCAGCACGTCCGCAGTCGCGCTTGGTCTCGGTCTCGTGGAGCGGGCCTACGCCCAGGTAATCGACCAGGCTCATGTCGGCGGTCTTGACGTACTCGAGCATCTCCTCGCAGCGGGCCGAAAGGCCCACGATGGCATCTGGGCCCAAAAGTTTGCGGCAGACCTCGACGGGGATGTCGCTCTGGCCAACATGCACGCCGTCGACAGCGATGCCCTGCTCGCGTGCGGCGAGTACGCAGTCAAGACGGTCATCGATCAGCAGAGCGACCTGTCCGGTTTTGCCGGCCTGAGCGATGGCCTGTGCGGCATCGCCCGTCAGTGCGATGATCTCGCGGGCACTTGCCACCTTGGAGCGCACCTGGATGCAGGTAAAGCCGGCATCGAGCGCCTGGGTCACCACATCGCTCACGGGGCGTCCGAGGGTGTTTTCGGGGCCGAGTACCAGGTAGGCCGAGATATCAAGGTTGTCGCGGATGCTCATCGTGCTTCCTCCTGCTTTTTGATCTGCGCTTCCATGCGCTCGAGTTTGCCGGTCATGGTGTCGGTAAATCCGGGTCGAATATCGGCTTTGAGCACGACTTCGGTGCGGATGCCCTTGCTCGCCAACACGAAGGTCGCGTCGCGCACGACCTGCATGACCTCGTCCCAGTCGCCCTCGATCTCGGTGAACATCGAGGTGGTGCGGTTGGGAAGGCCGCTCTCGCGAATGACGTGTACGACCTCGGCGACTTCGGCAGATAGCTCGTCGCCGGTGCCGCACGGGGCGATGGCCACAGCGACGAGTGTGTTCATGCCGGCATTGGTTGCGGGCTTGGACATGGCTTATGCCTCTTCGAGCTCGAGTTGGTTATCGGCAATGTCCTGGGCGGTTGCGCGGTAGAGCTCGTCGATAAAGGCGACCTTAAAGCTTGCCGGGGCATCGGCAACGGCGGCGGCACGCGTGCCGGCAACGTTGTAGACGGCGGTGCCGCAGATGGCCGCCGTAAACGGGTCGGTGGCGCAGGCGTACACGGCCAGCACGCCGCCCTGCGAACAGCCGCAGCCGGTGATCTTGGACATGAGTGGGCTGCCGCCGTGGGACTTGGCAACGGTCGTGCCGTCGGTAATCAGGTCGACTTCGCCCGAGACCACTACGGCGCCGCCGGTGTAGCGGGCGAGCGCCACGGCGGCATCACGGGCGGCGTCTACCGTGTCGGTGGTATCGACGCCACGCACGCGGCTCAGATCGGCCGCTTCGCCCTCAAGGCCCCACAGACCGGCGAGCGCGATAATCTCGGAGGCATTGCCGCGCACGATGGCGGGCTTGTACTGCTTGAGTTCGTTTACCAGTTGGGTGCGCAGGCTGCCGATGCCCAGGCCCACCGGATCGAGCACCCAGGGCTTGCCGGCGTCATGTGCCGCCTTGGCCGCGCGGGGAATCGTCTGCTCGTAGATGGGGAAGAGCGTGCCCATGTTCAGATAGATGGCGCCGCCGCCGGCAACGAGTGCCTCGCCCTCGTCGGGCAGATAGACCATGGCGGCCGAACCGCCCACGGCGAGCTGCGCGTTGGCGACAAAGTCAATCGTTACCGTGTTGGTGATGGAGCCGGCCATGGGATTGGTGGCACGAATCTCCTCCACGGCCTTGACCACGTTTTGCTTAAGCTGTTCCGAATCGATCACTGCACATGCCTCCTTGGCATAGAAAAGGGGCGCTGTGCATAGACAGCGCCCCTAAAAAGGCGGCATGCTCCCTACGCCAGCATTAACTGACAGGTTCAAAGGATTGGGCCCCATGCCCTCTCAGCCTTGTGGTTTGCACCGCCGGCACTCCCGCATCGAATCTGTTGTTCCCTATACTAGCGCATCGGTACAATGGTTAGGATGAAAACGACTGGGGGACCTTATGATCAAACTCGTGCTGACCGATATGGACGATACGCTGATTCCGGCCGGGCATGACGGCGCCAGCGACTATGCCATCGAGGGCATTCATGCCATGCAGGCGGCGGGTCTGCACTTTGGTCCGGTTTCGGGTCGCCAACCGTCTGCGATGGGCTGGATGTTTAAAAATCATTCCGAGTGTTTTTCGACCGGCGCATTCTGCAACGGCCAGGTCATGTTTGTCGATGGCGAAGTGGTCGCCTCGCGTGCGACCGATAACGATGCGCTTATGCGCTTGGCCGCCTATCTGGAAGAAGAAACCGACGATACCTATCTGAAGGTATACAGCTTGGGTGATGGCTTTTGGGATAACGATGCCTATTGCGTGACACGTGATGCCGAGCGTGTGCGCCGCGCTATGGAATCGGGCGGCAATGCGTGGCTCAAGGGCGAAGAGGCCCCGTGCCGCCCTGTCGTCGATGATGCGCCGGTGTTCAAGGCGAATATCTGGAGCGCCCGTTCGCGTGAGGAACTCGCGGAGCTACGCGAGCGCGTTGCCGCCGAGGTGCCGGAGCTCTCGCTTGTGTTTCCCAACAACCGTGTGCGCCTGTTCGACATCCTTCCGGCTGGTTGGGACAAGGGCTGCGCTGCGCTGGAGCTGGCGCGCGCTTTGGGCCTAACGCCCGACGAGGTGGCCGTATTTGGCGATTCCGATAACGACCTGCCCATGATCGATGCCGTTCCCAACTCCGTTGCGGTCGCCAATGCCAACGAGGCCGTCACGGCTGCCGCACGCTGGCATATCGGCGCTGCGGCAGATGATGCGGTTGCCGCAGCGCTGCATCAGATTGCCGCCTGCGCCGCGACGGGTGAGATGCCGTCATTTATGCGTCAGATGAACGCGGCAGACTTCGGCATCGCGAACGTCTAGGGAGAAAGCCATGAAGCTTCAGCAGCTCAGGTACGTTGTAAAGGTTGCCGAATGTGGCAGCATCACCGAGGCCTCGCGTCGCCTCTATGTGTCGCAGCCTTCGATTACCGCGTCGATTCGCGATCTCGAAAACGAGATGGGCGTGCATATCTTTGAGCGCACCAACAAGGGCGTCATTGTGTCCGAGGAGGGCGAGACCTTCTTGGGCTATGCGCGCCAGGTGCTCGATCAGGCTGATCTGCTCGAGGGTAAGTACAAAGGAGCATCCGAGCAGGTGCCGCATTTTAGCGTGAGCTGCCAGCATTACTCCTTTGCCGTCAACGCGTTTGTCGATGTGATCCGTGAGTTCGATGCCGCGCGCTACGACTTTACCCTGCGCGAGGAGCAGACTCACGAGATTATCGAGGACGTCGCGCATATGAAAAGCGAACTGGGCATCCTATATCTGTCCGAGCACAACCGCGAGGTCATCGAGCGCATGCTGGCGGCCAACGAGCTCGTGTTCGAAGGGCTCTTCTGTGCCACGCCTCATATCTTCGTCTGTGCCGACCATCCGCTGGCGGACCGCTCCAGCGTGACGCTCGAGGACTTGGAAGATTATCCGTTCCTGTCCTACGAGCAGGGCAGCTACAATTCGTTTTACTATTCCGAGGAGCTGACCTCGACGTTTGAGCGTCGCAAGAATATCCGCGTGCGCGACCGCGCGACGTTGTTCAACCTGGTCATGGGCCTCAACGGCTACACGGTGTGTTCGGGCGTGATTAGCCACGAGCTCAACGGCCCCGGCATTATCTCGATTCCGCTCGACGTGGACGAGTACATGGAGATTGGCATCATCACGCGCAAGAACACGACGCTCACGCGCTACGGTCGGGCCTATATCGACGCGATTCGTCAGCATATCTAGGCTGCTGTGTTCCCCACGGTTCAAGTCCCTTTATGGCAGTCCAGAGTGACATAGGAAGCATCTATATCAAACTGTTATAAACGTATATTTTACGATGGCCATATGAACGCTCATACTCTGTCCCGGTAAAGCAACCAATGCAAAAGGGAGATATCTATGAGCACTTCGATTCAACCGAACGCACCGTTTCGCGCCGATATCGTCGGCAGCTTTCTTCGTCCGCAGGCCGTAAAGGACGCTCGTGCTGCCTATACGGCAGGCACGCTTGATGCCGAGGGACTTAAGGCCGTCGAGGACGATGCCATCCGCGATTTGGTGGCAAAGCAAAAGGCCGCCGGCCTGCAGGTCATCACCGATGGCGAGTTTCGCCGCAGCTACTGGCACCTCGATTTTATGTGGGGGCTGAACGGCGTCGAGCGTCGCACCTCGCGTACAGGCTATATGTTCCACGATGAGGAGACTACCGCCGACACCGCCGTGGTAACCGGTCCCATTAGCGGCGAGAATCATCCGTTCGTCGAGCACTTCAAATTTGTCAAGGCGCTCGAGGGGGAGGGTCAGGTCGCGCGACAGACCATTCCGGCGCCGATTCAGACGTTCTCCGAAGTCACGCTCGACCGCTGCGATGGCCAGCAGGAGAGCCTGCGCGCCGTCTACAAGACCGACGAAGATCTCGCCGATGCCATCGCCGCAGCATACCGCACCGTTATTGCCGACCTGTATGCCGTAGGCTGCCGCAACATTCAATTTGATGACTGCACCTGGGGCATCTATTGCGATGCCGACTTTGTGTCCAAGACCGGTATGAGCCCGGTTGACCTGCAAAAGGTGAGCGAGCTGGGCGTGGCGCTCAACAACGCCGCCATCGAGGGCAAGCCCGATAACCTTGTCATTAACACGCACGTGTGCCGCGGCAACTATCACTCCACCTATGCTTTTGAGGGCGGCTACGACCCCATCGCACCGTACCTGTTCGTACACGAGAACGTCGATGCGTTCTATCTTGAGTTCGATACGCCGCGTGCCGGTGGCTTTGAGCCGCTCAAGTACGTTGCCCCCGGCAAGAAGGTCGTGTTGGGCCTGGTGACCACCAAGGCGGCAGAGCTCGAGAACGAAGACGCCATCGTCGAGCGCATCCGCGAGGCGACAAAGTACGTGCCGCTCGAGAACTTGTATCTGTCTCCGCAGTGTGGCTTTGCCAGCTGCGAGATTGGCAACAAGCTGACCGAGGACGAGCAGTGGGCAAAGATTGCGCTGGTCAAGCGTATTGTGGAGCGTGTCTGGAAATAACGATGCCGTTCGCAGGCGGCGGCGCGTGCGAGGCGCTGCGTATCGCGTACAATGGTTCGGATCGTATCGTTCGGGCAGGTTATCCGATATGCCCGATCGCCCTTCCATTCGAAAGGACATCAATGTCCCAGTTCTCGACGCCCGCCGTTAGCGATGCCATCTACGACGCATCGTCGCTCGGCCGCCCGCGCATGTTCCTGCTCGGTCTGCAGCACCTGTTTGCCATGTTTGGCGCCACGGTGCTGGTGCCCGTGCTCACCGGTCTCTCGGTGTCGGCAACGCTTTTGTTTGCCGGCTTGGGCACGCTGCTGTTCCACTTCCTATCGCGCGGTAAGGTGCCGGCATTTTTGGGCTCATCGTTTGCCTTTATTGCCGGTTATGCCGCAATTGCGCCCAACGGCGAGGCCGAGCTTTTGCCCTACGCCTGCCTGGGCGTTGCCTGCGCCGGTCTGCTCTATCCGGTGCTGGCAGCGCTGTTCCGCGCCTTTGGCGCCAAGCGCGTTATGCGCTTCTTTCCGCCGGTGGTGACCGGCCCCATCGTCATTTCCATCGGCCTGATCTTGGCAAGCTCTGCTATCGCCAACTGCCAGACCAATTGGCTTGTTGCCGTTGTCGCTGTGGCCGTCATTGTCGTATGCAATATTTGGGGCCGCGGCATGGTCAAGATCGTGCCGATCCTG
The DNA here is from genome assembly GCF_003438275.1 of Collinsella sp. OM07-12. Lineage (NCBI taxonomy): Bacteria > Bacillati > Actinomycetota > Coriobacteriia > Coriobacteriales > Coriobacteriaceae > Collinsella > Collinsella sp. OM07-12. The sequence goes on along the minus strand of NZ_QSTQ01000009.1, from coordinate 12,251 downwards.
CTGGGCGTCGTGGTGAGCTATGCCGTCGCGGCTGCGTTGGGTGAGGTCGATTTTTCGGGCGTTGCCGCCGCTCCGTGGGTCGGTCTGCCCATCGTGTGGGACAACACCGTGTTTGCGCTCTTTGGCCCGCAGTTCGATAGCGGCCTTGCCACGACGGCCATCATCACCATTATGCCGTTGGCCTTTGCGACCATGATCGAGCATATCGGTGACATCTCGGCTATCGGCTCCACTTGCGAGCGTAACTACATCGCCGATCCTGGTCTGCATCGCACGCTGCTCGGTGACGGCTTTGCCACGATTCTGGCTTCGCTCTTTGGCGCTCCGGCCAACACCACCTATGGCGAGAACACCGGCGTGCTCGCCCTGACGCGCGTGTTCGACCCGCGCGTGATCCGCATTGCCGCGTGTTGTGCCATCGTGCTTTCGTTCTGCCCCAAGTTCGCTGCGGTCATCGCAGCCATGCCGGCATGCGTTATCGGCGGCGTGTCGCTCGTGCTCTACGGCATGATCAGCGCTGTGGGCGTCCGTAACCTCATCGAGAACCAGGTCGATTTCCAGAACAACCGCAACGTGCTGGTGGCCGCTCTGGTGCTTGTGCTTTCGCTCGGTATTGCGTACAGCACCGCTGGCGCCATCGTGCTGGAGCTGGGCGGCGTGACGATTTCGCTTTCCGGTCTTGCCGTGGGCTCGCTGGTGGGTATCGTGCTCAATGCGATTCTGCCCGGCAATGATTTTGAGTTCGATACTTCTGAGCTTGAGGAGGCTGCTAAGTAGCAGCTGCGTTCAGCTAAAACAAGATATGGTGCCCATGCGTATATGCGCGTGGGCACCATTTTTAATGCGTCAGTATCCAGTGGATGCCGCGCGCCATGCGCAGGTCAGTTTGGGCAAAGTGATTGCCGGGGTTGAGCTCCAGCGTTGTTGGAATGTCGCGTTCGATAAACAGCTCTTCCATCGCGCGCGTATCGTCGAGTACGTGCCGCATCATGCGGTTGGGCGTCTTGGTTTCCTTTTTACCGAGCGACAGATAGGCGGCGTCGGGCGTAGCTGTCATCGTGCGCTCGCGCGCGTAGTCGATAAAGCCGGGGAACCACAGCGACCCCGATGCACTCGCCGCGCGCTCAAAGACATCTGTTTGCCAAAGTGCCCACAGTGCAAAAAGACCCGCCAACGAGTAGCCGGCAACGCCGCGCCAGGAGGGCGGTTGCGGGAGCGATGATTCGGCCTGGGGGATTATCTGCTTCAACAACTCGTCAAGAAAACCAGCAGCCTGTCCGCCAAAGGGCTCGGCATCTCGTATAGTTCCGTCGCATGCCCAGGGGCTCAGCTCGCGATTCCAATCGAGCCCTCCAATGGCGACAAGGGCGAACGGCGGGCAGTCGAGCTCTCGGCAGCGCTTGTAGACTTCACTACCGTCGCCCATGGCAACGGGGAGGTAGATGACGGGCGCGCCTTCCGCACACTCTGAATAAACGGTTATCTGCTTATGATGTGCTTCCAAGGCAGGCTTCTCTCGGTGTTGTGATATTGACAGCCTCAATTGTCGCACGCCGGCACGGGGACAGACGCTAAAAGAAAGGCGCGGAGCCGTTCGATGCGACTCCGCGCCTTGTTGTTTTGCGTTAGCAGACTATGCCGTTACGCCACGAAGAAGTAGACGAGGAAGGCAAGGGCTGCGATCCACATGAGCGGCTTGATCTTGGAGGCCTCGCCCTTAAAGAGCGCGACGACCACGTAGGCGATAAAGCCCAGGCCAATACCGGCAGAGATGGAGTAGGTGAAGGGCACGCCGGCGACAATCATGAACGCCGGGAAGCCCTGCGACACGTCGGACCAGTCGATCTCGGAGACCTCGCTCATCATGAGGTAGCCGACGTAGACCAGGGCGCCGCAGGTGGCGGCACTGGAAACGATGGAGACGACGGGGGAGAAGAACGCGGCGAGGATGAACAACACGCCGGTGGTGACGGAGGTGAGGCCCGTGCGGCCACCGTCGGCAGCGCCGGAGGTGGACTCGACGAAGGTGGTGATGGAGGAGACGCCCATAAAGCCACCGGCAGCGGCGGCCACGGAGTCAACGACCAGGATGGGGCGGATGTCCTCGACATTGCCGTCCTCGGTTAGGAACTCGCCCTGCTTGGCGACGGCCATCGCGGTGCCCATGGTGTCGAAGAAGTCACTCATGAGCAGCGAGAAGGCAACGACGAGCAGCATCGGGTCGGTCAGAACCTTCACGATGGCCATGTTGCCGTCGGCGGTGCTGGCAAACGGGGCGCCAAAGGTCGAGAAGTCGAGCGGGGCGATAAGGCCCTCGGGCGCATGGGTGACGCCCAGCGGGATACCGGCGATAACGGCGACGATGATGCCGATGAGCAGCGAGCCCGGCACGTTGCGGGAAGCCAGGGCAACCGTCACGACGATGGAGATGATGCCGACGATAAAGGTGGGGGAGGTGATGTCGCCCAGGCCGACAAGCGTACCGGCGCCAGCGGTGATGATGCCGGCATCGCACAGGCCGATCATGGCGATGAACATGCCCAGACCAACCGAGATGGCGTGGCGCAGGACCACGGGGATGGCGTCCATAATGGCCTCGCGCAGGCCGCAAAGGACGAGCAGCAAGATGACGACACCCTCGAGGAAGATAACGCTCATGGCCACGTGCCAGTCACCGCCGCACATGGTGGTGGTGATGCCCGCAATCATGGCGTTGATGCCCAGACCCGACGCGCAGGCGAGCGGGCGGTTGGCGAAGATGCCCATGCAGATGGTCATGATGCCGGCGCCCAGACAAGTGGCGCAGGCGAGCGCTCCCGCATCGATGCCGGCGCCCGAGAGCACCGCGGGGTTGACGGCGATGATGTAGGCCATCGCCAGGAATGTTGTCAGTCCAGCGCGAAGTTCGGTCCCGATTGTGGACTTGCGCTCACTGACGTGAAAAAGTTCGTCCATGCATACCCTTTCCTTGTTCGGCCCCGAGTTTAGGCCGATTGACACGAACTTCCTTACTATATCGCCTTTTTATAGTTAGTGTTCCTCGCATGTTGATGTTCGGCGCTTTGGGGGCAGACGTGCGGTATTTTTCGTATGAAAATGTGTAGGTACCGTATACTTAAGCGGTTACAACGAACTCTTTGGAGGAACGTATGATTAAAGAGCTCTGCCGCGACGAGGTCATCCTGTCCCAGCGCTGCGAGGTTGCGACTGTCGAGGACGAGTCGGTCGCACAGGACCTGATCGATACCATTAAGTCGCTCGAGGATGCCGGCTGCCTTGCCGCCAACCAGATTGGCGTCACCAAGAAGGTCTGCGTCTATCTGGACGATGCCGGCGAGCCCCACGTGCTCTACAACCCCCGTCTGGTGTTTGGCCTGGGCGCCAGCAAGATGGAGGAGAGCTGCCTGACGCACGACGAGATCACCAAGTCCACGCGCTACATCAAGTGCAAGGTTGCCTTTGACCAGATCGTCGACGGCAAGATGAAGGAGTGCCGCCGCGACTACGCAGGTTTTGAGGCACAGATGATCCAACACATGATTGATCACTGTCTTGGCAAGTTGGTCTAAGGGGACCAAAGCACCGCACCTTGCCGCTCAATCGTCGCTCGCGTACCTTAAGTACGCTTCGCTCCTCTTTCGTGGCAATCTGCGGCACTTTGACCCCTTAGACGACCTGCGGGGTTGACTTGGTTGGGTCTATCTTGCTTGTAAAGTCCGGGTATGACATTGTTGTCATGTCCGGACTTTTTGTTTAGCGCTCCTTTGTTTGGTGACAATGACCTTAGTAAGAACATTGAGCTAGGAGGCGCTATGTGCACGAGCATTCGATTTACCGATAATTCTGGCCACATGTATCTAGGCCGCAACCTCGACTGGAGCTTTGACTACGGCCAACAGGTTCGTGTGATGCCGCGCGGGTTTCACATTCCGTATTCGTTTATCGACGATGCGTCGGCGGCACACGCGGTAATCGGCATGTGCATCGATTACAAGAACTATCCCATGTTTTTCGACTGTGGTAACGATGCGGGTCTGGCTGTGGCGGGGCTTAACTTTCCCGGCTATGCCGAGTATGCCGAGGGCCCGGTTGATGGAAAGACCAATATCGCGGCCTATGAGTTTCCCCTGTGGGTGGCAGCGACGTTCTCGACGGTCGATGAGGTCGAGGCCGCGCTGCGCGACACGGTGATTGTCGCCAAATCTGCCGGAGAGGGGCTGGGCGTGTCGCTGCTCCATTGGATTATCGGCGACAGCCAGCGCAGCATCGTGGTCGAGATGATGGCTGACGGCCTGCATGTATACGACGATCCGGTCGACACCCTTGCCAACCAGCCGACCTTCCCGTGGCACATGGAAAACCTGCGCACCTATATCACAGCCACAAGCGATTTTCCGCAGACGGCGACATGGCGTGGCGCCGAGCTCAAACCCTATGGCGCGGGTGCCGGCATGCGCGGCATTCCCGGTGACTGCTATTCGCCGAGCCGTTTTGTAAAGGCGGCGTACCTCAATGCCAATTACCCGCAAAAGGAGAGCGAGGCCGAAAACGTCGTCCGCATGTTCCGCTCACTCGAGGGCGTGGTGATGATTGAGGGGGCGTCCAGGATGGGCGATGGCAAGTTCGAGAAGACTATCTACACCGGATGCTTTAGCGCGCGCACGGGCAATTATTACTATGCGATGTATGAGGATCCGTCGATTCGCTACGTGAGCCTGATGGATGCCGAGGGCGCGAGCCCCGATAGGCTCGTGGTTCCCGAGCCGCGTCGTTCGTAGCCGTTAGCTTTACTGCAATGCAAAGCGGCCCTGCGTCTCTCGTGAGGTGCAGGGCCGCTGTCGTTGATTTGTGACGTCGCTAGAAGTTGGCGTCGTTGAGTTGTTCGTTCTCAAGACCGTCGAGCTGTTGCTGTTCGGGCGTATCGGCGACGCTCTCGAGCAGCTCGGTGGGATCGACGTTCATGTCCCTACCGGCCTCGTTGCCGTTGACCAAGTCGTCCGAGAAGATGTCGACTTCCATTTCCTCGGCCTCTTCGATCTGAACCTCGAGCGGCACCTGGGTGCGCACGAGCTTAACGGCCGGGCGCATGCGGGCAAACAGCGGCACGTACTCGATGATGATGGCCGAGTTCTCAAGACCGTACCAGCGTGCCGGGCTTCCGCAGGCGCGGCGGACGGCGTACTTGATGGCCATCACGCGGTGGTCGTTGCGGTTGATGTCCGTTTCGGGGGCGAGCATCTTGCGCAGCATGCAAAAACGGAAGTCGCCCACGTTGCCGCGCGTCTCATAGATGGAGTAGGTGTGGTGCTGCGGCGGCAGCTCGCCCGATGCCATCAGGTCGCCAACGATCTGGCGCAGGTAGGCATTAACGCGCTGGTTGACCTTAAAGCCCAGGTCCAGGCGCACGCGGAACAAAAAGTCCGTGCCAAAGGTCTCGACGGAATACTCGTGCGTATAGGGCTCATCGGTGACATGCACGTTAATGAACCAGTATGCCTTGGCGCGCTTGGGATGTTTGTCCAGGATGGAATAGAGCACGTCGCGGTCGAGTGTGAGCGGATCGGGGCTGTTGGTGAGGAACACCAGGTTGTCGGCGAGCACGGGATAGGTCTCGTCGTTGCGCAGGCGGTTGAGCTGATCGATGTACTTGGAGACCGGCAGCAGGATCGTCTGCGTGCGCTCGATGGCGGTGCCGCGGCGCCACACATACATAAGGCCAAACAGCAGCGAGGCCAGGAAGATCATCACATAGCCGCCGTCAAAGAACATGGTAAGGCACGAGGCGAAGAAGCACAGCTCAATGGCACCGAAGAGCAGGGCGAAGACGCAGGCACCCAGCTTGTGCTTGAGAATGCCGGCGATATAGCTCGTCAAAAGCGTCGTGGTCATGAGCATGGTCACGGTGATGGCGAGGCCATAGGCGCTTTCCATGCGCTCGGAGTTCTGGAACAGCAGCACGATAAAGATGCAGCCGACCCACATGATGTTGTTGACGAGCGGAATATAGAGCTGGCCCTTGGTGTCGCTGGGGTAGTGGATGCGCAGATGCGGCATAAGGTTGAGGCGCGTTGCCTCGGATACCAGCGAGAACGAGCCGGTGATGAGCGCCTGCGAGGCGATAATGGCCGCCACGGCCGAAAGCACGATGGCAAAGGGACGCAGGGGCTCGGGAAGCATCATATAGAACGGGTTGACGATATCCATCGCGAGCATCTGGGGGTTGGAGTTATTGGCGAGTAGCCAAGCGCCTTGACCCAGATAGTTGAGGATAAGGGCCGCCTTAACAAACGGCTAGGATGCATAGATGTTTGCTTTGCCCACGTGGCCCATGTCCGAGTAGAGCGCCTCGGCACCGGTTGTCGACAGGAAGACAAAGCCGAGCACCATGATGACCGAATGGTTGATGGGCGAGAACAGGAACATGATGCCGCGAATGGGGTTGAGCGCGCGCAGGATGGACAGGTTTCCGAGCATGTTGAACAGGCCGGCGCCAGCCAAGAACAGGAACCACAGCGTCATGAGCGGGCCGAACAGCTTGCCGATTGACGAGGTGCCAGCGCGCTGCATGGCAAATAGGCCGCAGATAATGATGATGGTAATAATGATGACGTTGGTCTGGCCGTCACCCAAAAGCGCATGGCCCCACTCGATGGTGCGCAAGCCCTCGATGGCCGTGGTAACCGTGACGGCGGGGGTGAGGATGCCGTCGGCGAGCAGCGCCGCGCCGCCGATCATGGCGGGTAGAATCAGCCATGGTGCCACCTTGCGTACTAGGCTGAATAGGGCGAAGATGCCGCCCTCGTTATGGTTGTCGGCCTTCATGGCGATCAGCACGTACTTGACCGTGGTCACGAGTGTCATGGTCCAGATAACGAGTGAAAGCGCGCCCAGAATCATGTCCTCGCTGACGGTTCCGATGCCGCCGTTGTTGGCGACGATTGACTTCATGGTGTACATGGGGCTCGTGCCGATGTCGCCATAGACGACGCCGAGCGTTACGAGCAACATGCCAGCGGAGAGGGGGATGGCGCCATGCCCGCCCTGACTATGCTGGTCTTGGAGGCTTGCCTCCAACTTGTTGTGTGCCACGTGGACTCCCTTAGACATCCGGTTATCTGTCCTGAGCAGATAACTTTTATGCCGTCTTTATACATACAAGAGCAGTTTGGCACATCGGGTATTTTTAGACAATAATCCCCAGCTGGGGATTATTTATGTACGCAGGTAGCATTTCAAAACAGGGGCTTTTAAGCGCGTACTGTCTGGGCGATACCGGCCTTGGCGCTTGCGCGCTTGCCAGCGAGTTCGCAAAAAATCGCGCCGCCGATGATAAGTGCGGCGCCCATCAGGCGGACTGGCGTTATAACTTCACCCAAAAGGACGGCGGAGAACACGACGGCCGAGAGCGGCTCGAGGTAGCCGACAACCGCGACGGTCTGCACGGGCAGCTTGGCGACGGCGCTAAAGTAGAGCAGGCAACCGATGCCGGTGTTGACGACGCCGAGCATAGCGACGGCGCGCCAATCGATGCCTGCGGCGATGCCGGGGGAGAAAAACGAGGGAGCGCCTTGGGTGACGAGCGTAAGGACCAGCGCGGTCACAAAGGCGGCGCTCAACTGGAGCGCGGAGTTCTCGAGACCCTCGATGTGTGGCGCACCCTTGCTAGCGATGACCATCAGCGCATAGCAAAATGCCGAGGCGATGCCGCAGACGATGCCCGCAATGGGCATGTTGCCGCCGAGACCTTGCGCTGCAATGAGAAAAGCGCCGCAGGCGACGGCGATAAAGCCGGCGATTTTGCTGCCGGTCAGTTTTTCGCCAAAGATAAACGGCGAGAGGGCCATGACGATGATGGGGCCGCAGTAGTACAGCAGCGAGGATACGCCGACGCCGATCGTCTGGTAGGCGCGGAACAGAAAAATCCAGCTGGCGCCCAGCGCGGCTCCCGAGAGAAGGAGTGCTGCGGCTTCGCGGGGACGAGATGGCGCCTGCAGCTTATGGCGTTGGGTGATAACGAGGATGGTGACAAGCGAGAGGGCTCCCAGAAAGGTGCGCAGCAGCACGATATCGGAGCTCGGCAGCGCGATGGCAGCGGCGATGATGCCGTTGGAGCCAAACAATAGCAATGCTGCTAAGTACGTAAACAGTCCGTTGTTCATGCGCTTCCGTCCCCTTTATATCCGAACATGTTCACTATGGGTGAGGTGGCTATAGAAGAAAATCGAATATAATGCATGGATAACATGACAAAAACTCATGTAAAGGTGGAGGGGTGCCGTGGAAACGAATATTCAAAAGATGCAGGTGCTGCTCGAGACCGTGCGCGCCGGCAGTTTTACGCGCGCCGCCGAGCGGCTGAGCTATTCGCAGTCGGGCGTGAGCCGTATGGTGGCCGATCTTGAGGCAGACTGGGGCTTTAAAGTGCTCGATAGAAGCCGCGAGGGCGTAGTGCTTTCTGCCGATGGGCGGCAAGTTATGCCGGCGGTCGAGGCGTTATGCGAGGAATTTGTTCGTTTGCAGCGACGGGTGGATGAGATGCGTGGGCTCATGCGCGGCAAAATCTGCATCGGTACGTTTTCGAGTGTGGCGACCCATGTGCTGCCGCCGGTGATTGCGCGCTTTCGTGCCGATCACCCGGACGTCGATTATGAGTTGCTGATGGGCGATTACTCGGAGATTGAGCAATGGGTGGCGGAAGGGCGCTGCGACCTGGGCTTTATTCCGCGTGAGCCCCGAGGAAACGGCATGACATCGCGGGCGTTGGTGCAAGATGAGCTGATGGCGGTGGTGCCGGCAAACTCTTCACTTGCCACTGCAAAGGCCGTTTCTCTTGCTGATTTGGCCAACGAGCAGTTTATTCTGCTGGAACGTGGCAGTGACGATGAGATTACGCCACTGTTCCGTCGTGCGGGCCTGGCGGTGCGCTCGAAGCTGTCAACCTGGGATGACTATGCGATTATGGCCATGGTCGAGGACGGTCTGGGTGTGAGCATTCTTCCGGCGCTCATCTTGCGCCGCTGCCAGTTCGATGTTGCCGTGCGTCCGCTCGAGGGACATCCTCATCGGCTGATCAATGCGATATATCGCACGGCCGATGTTTCGCTTGCCGCCGCTCGTTTCCTCGAATACCTCTAAACGAGCGCACGTCGTTATCGCCTTGGGATAAATCTCGAGGTTTGGCTCATTTTATTTTTGAAATTGAACTTTTCGAAATAGCACGGCGTTATACTGCTGCCTAAATTGAACTCAGGTTCAATTCGTGTTCTACAAATTGAACTTTGCCAGCAAGGAGGTTCTAGTGGCCCAAGAGACGTTTAGCGATCGCCTGCGACAGGCTATGTCCGATCGCGACGTTCGCCAGTCGGACGTGATCCGCGCATCGGAGATGCTCGGCAAAAAACTCGGCAAGAGTCAGATGAGCCAATATGTGAGCGGCAAGACGATTCCGCGGCGCGATGTGGCAGAGCTGCTCGCCCGTATTTTGGAGGTCGATGTTACCTGGCTGCTCGCCAGTGACGCCGATCAAGGCGAGACATCATCGCCCCGCAACGTTTCCAAACCCGAACCCAACCCCTCGGCTCAAATTGCAAGGAGCGCCACCATGCGTACTTTTTCTAAATCCAGCAAGCTCGACAACGTCCTCTATGACGTGCGCGGTCCCGTCGTTGACGAGGCCGCCCGCATGGAGGACGAGGGCGAGCGCATTCTCAAGCTCAATATCGGCAACCCCGCGCCCTTTGGTTTTCGCACGCCCGACGAGGTCATTAAGGACATGCGCCAGCAGCTGCCCGACTGCGAAGGCTATTCCAACTCGCGCGGCCTGTTCTCCGCGCGCAAGGCGATCATGCAGTACTCGCAGATCAAGGGCCTGCCCAATGTTCAGATGGAGCACATCTACACGGGCAACGGCGTGTCCGAGCTCATTCAGCTTTCGATGAACGCACTGCTCGATAACGGCGACGAGATCCTGATTCCCAGCCCCGATTACCCGCTGTGGACGGCGTGCGCAACTCTTGCCGGCGGACATCCCGTGCACTATCTGTGCGACGAGCAGGCGGATTGGTATCCCGATCTGGAGGATATGGAGTCCAAGATCACGAGCGCGACCAAAGCCCTCGTGATCATCAACCCCAACAACCCCACGGGTTCCGTCTATCCGCGCGAGGTGCTCGAGGGCATCGTCGAGATTGCACGCAGGCATCAGCTGATGATCTTTGCTGATGAGATCTACGACCGTCTGTGCATGGACGGCTACGAGCACGTCTCCATTGCATCGCTTGCCCCCGACCTGCCCTGCGTTACGTTTAGCGGCCTGTCCAAGTCGCACATGATTGCAGGCTATCGCATCGGTTGGATGGTGCTTTCGGGCAACCAGCGCTGCATGAGCGACTTCATCATGGGCATCAACATGCTCTCCAACATGCGCCTGTGCTCCAACGTGCCGGCTCAATCGATCGTTCAGACGGCACTCGGTGGACATCAGTCCGTCAACGACTACATCCGTCCCGGCGGCCGTGTCTACGAGCAGCGCAACTTTGTGTATGAGGCGCTCAACAAGATTGATGGCATCTCGGTGGTCAAGCCGCGTGCGGCGTTCTACATCTTCCCCAAGATGGATGTTAAGAAGTTCAACATCACCGATGACGAGCAGTTTGCCCTTGACCTGCTGCACGAGAAGAAGATCCTGATCACGCGCGGCGGCGGCTTTAACTGGGCCGAGCCCGACCACTTCCGCATCGTGTACCTGCCGCGCATGGAAGTACTAAAGGAGTCGCTCGAGGACCTCGCCGACTTCTTCGATCACTACCGCCAGAGCTAGTGGGATAGAAGTTCCGCACTATGAAAAGCTCCCTGCAGTTGCTTGGCTGCAGGGAGCCTTCTTGAATTGGCGGAACTATATAACGATTCCTTGGCAGTGGTCGATTTCGTGTTGGATGATCTCGGCGGTGTAGCCTGAGAAGTTTTTGATGCGGTGGACAAAGCTCTCGTCCAGATATTCCACCTTAATGCGGCGATAACGAGTGCAGGGACGCTCGCCGACGAGCGAAAGACATCCTTCACTCGTCTGGTAGGCGTTGACCTTCTCAAGAATTTGAGGGTTGTACATGAGCAGCGCCCTGTTGTCGTCCTTTACGCAGATGATGCGCTTGCGTACGCCGATCATGTTGGCGGCAAGGCCCACGCACTCGTGCTCGTGTTCGTGCAGCGTGTCCAGAAGATCCTGCCCGGTCGCGGCGTCGTCGGGCCCCGCGTCTTCGGAAGGCAGGCGCAAAAAGAACTCGGATTTCATGATGGGCTTAATCATGGCGGGCTCCTTAAGGTGGATGCGTTTGGTTCGGGCCATGATACCGCGACATGTCGCATTAATGTGTGCACATAGATTCTGCAGCTAGATTGGATGGCGACACCATAAACTAATGGACGTTTTGCCGAGAGGCATGAATGTTTAAAGCGCAAAGAGTGCGCGACGGGCCCCGCGAATGGGGCGATGATGCCCGAGAGGGCCAAGAAGGAGTCTCATGTCCGAGAACGAAGAGATCATGAACGAGACCGAGAACGAGACCATGGCTGCCGAGGTTGAGGCAGTCGAGACCGTGGAGACCGAAGCTGCCGAGGTTGAGGCTGCTGACGAGGTTTCCGCCGAGGAGGAGGCCGAGGTTGTCGAGGCCGCCGCTGATTACGATGACGAAGAGCTGATGGACAAGATGCAGAAGGCCGCCCGCCTGCTGCGTAGCCGTCGCTTTGCTATTTCCAAGGAGGAGGAGGCCAAGGCCGAGCGCATGGCGAACATCGAGCGCGCCATCAAGCTTCTTGACCTCAAGCCCAAGATGGAGCAGAAGGAAATGTCCGATCTGCTGGGCATGCGCCTTCGCGAGCTCGATGGCCTGATGGCCGAGGCCGAGGCTGCCGATCTGGTCGGCCGCATCGACGACGCCGAGGGCGATATGCGCAAGATCGTTGTCTTCGCTGCCGAGGATGCCGCTGAGGGCCTGGTCGAGCTTGCCAATAAGAAGGAGAAGCTCCTGCCCGAGCTTTCTTACAAGGAGGCCACCGAGCTGATGGCCGCTCTCGATAAGGTTATCGCTCCGCTCGTCGCCATGGGCCTGGATGAGGACCGCGGTCCTCGCGGCGGCCGTGACGATCGTGGTGGCCGTGGCGGTGACCGTGGCGGCCGCGGCGGCTTTGGCGATCGCGGTGGCCGCGGTGGCGACCGTGGCGGTCGCGGTGGCGATCGTGGCGGCCGTGGCGGC
>NZ_QSTQ01000008.1:0-101608 GCF_003438275.1 Collinsella sp. OM07-12 | reverse complement strand
CCCTAAGAGCAAACCACCCTTTTTAAGGGTGGTTCTGATTGTGCGCGGGATCGCGTCGCCTATTGAACGGGGGCGCTCGCACCGTTGAGCAAATAATGTTCAACCTGTGGTTCCGCTTTTCGGCCGCGCTTGTGCGCTTGTCGCGCAGGGTAGGCTAGGTGCAAGCGTAATACGTTGGAGCGCGGCGCCGCCATTTGGGCGGGCCGTGCTTTTTTAAGACGGGAGCCTTCCCGTGAAAGGAGCCGCCCATGGCAGCACCCGAGCAGCTGTTTAACGTTCGTGAGCGCAAGCGTTTTGAGCGTCACGACATTTGGGAGCGCATTGCCGAGAACGGCACGATTTCCGCCGCCGTCATGGTGATCGCTGCCATCGCCGCAGTCATCTGTGCCAACACCGATGCCTACGAGGCCATTCATCACTTTTTGGAGACCCCGCTGTATGTGGGTCTTGGCAGCCTTACGGCCGGCCTCACCGTCGAGGTCTTTGTCAACGACTTTCTCATGGCGATCTTCTTTTTGCTGGTGGGCATCGAGCTTAAGTACGAAATGACGGTCGGTGAGCTTAAGAACCCGCGTCAGGCCATGCTTCCCATGTTGGCGGCCGTGGGCGGCGTCGTCGTTCCCGCCTGCATCTACCTGATCTTTAACCATGCCGGCGCGCACAACGGCTGGGCTATTCCCATGGCAACCGATATCGCCTTTGCGCTGGGCGTGCTATCGCTTTTGGGCAACCGCGTGCCCAACGGCGTGCGCGTGTTCTTCTCGACGCTCGCCATCGCCGACGACCTGATCTCCATCGCCGCCATCGCCATTTTCTACGGTCAGAGTCCCAACCCGTTTTGGTTGGGCGCCGCCGCGGTTGTGACTTGCGCGCTCGTGTGGCTCAACAAGACGCAGCATTACCGCCTTGCCCCGTATTCGGTGCTGGGTCTGCTGCTGTGGTTCTGTATGTTTAAGAGTGGTGTGCACGCCACGCTCGCCGGCGTCATCTTGGCCTTCACCATTCCGGCCAAGTGCGGCGTCAAGCTCGATAGCCTCACCGATTGGCTGGGCGAGTGCCTGCCGTTGCTCGACGACCGCTACGACGACGAGGCGCACATCCTGGGTCAGCACGACTTTACCGTCTCGACTACCAGAGTCGAGCGCGTCATGCACCGCGTGACCCCGCCGCTCATTCGCATGGAGCGCCTGATCTCCACGCCGGTCAACTTTGTGATCCTGCCGATCTTTGCATTTGTCAACGCGCAGGTTCGCCTGGTGGGCGTGGATATGGGCACGCTGCTGACCGACCCGGTGACGCTCGGCGTGTATTTTGGCATGCTGCTGGGCAAGCCGATTGGCATCTTTGGCATGACGTTTGCCCTGGTTAAGCTCAAGATCTCCGAGCTGCCGCGCAACGTTAACTGGCACATGATTGCCGGCGTGGGCATTCTGGGCGGCATTGGCTTTACCATGTCGATTCTCATCAGCGGCCTTGCCTTCCCGACGGCCGAGTTTGAGGTCCTGGCCGCAAAGGCCGCCATTCTTGCCGGATCCGTTACCGCCGCGGTGCTGGGCATGATCTACATGAGTGTGGTCTGCAAGCACCCCGCGTCCAAGGACGAGTAAGGGCACATGCAAGTTTGAAAACGCCGCCTGTGAACACCATCACAGGCGGCGTTTTAGTCACTGGGTAGTCGTTGGGGACAGACTTAAATGACTACCCAAGTGCCGGCAGGTTGGGACTACTCATTTAAGTCTGTCCCCAATGAGTGGTTCTATTCCACGGTGCCGTAGACGGCGCCCCAGCCGTGGGCGGCTAAGGCGGAGTTCAGCTGGTCGCAAAGTGACTGGCGGTCGTAATAGCCGGGCGGCAAAAGGTTCACGATCTCCATAAGGTCGGGCGCCAGGTCCAAGATTTCGGCCTGCACGATTAGGTCCAGGCGGTCGATGGCGTGGCGGTCGTAAAACAGCCCGTCGATCAGGCGCTGCAGGTCGCCGAATTCCTCAGCCCTAAACGAACCGTATTCCATAATGCCTCCTTGGGCGCCCCACGCCGGCATGCGCGGCGATGTCGTAATTCATTGCGATGAACTTAATCTATCACGGCTTCATACCGTTGCGGCGGTGGCGGTCTATACTTAGACGAACTGCAACGTCCCGCTTCGCGAAAGGTCGCACCCATGCAGACGATCTACCAGAAGATGGAAACCACCGAACTCGATGCCGCCATCGAGGCGCTCAAAGCCGAGGTCGCCGAGGTCAAGGCCAAGGGCCTGGCGCTCGACATGGCCCGCGGCAAGCCGTCGCCCTCCCAGGTGGACATCTCGCGCCCCATGCTCGATATCCTCAATGCCGAGGCCGATCTGCACGACGGCAACGTCGACTGCTCCAACTACGGCTGCTTCGAGGGCATTCCCTCGGCACGCAAGTTGGCAGGGGAGTTCCTGGGCTGCCCCGCCGAGCAGACGCTCGTGCTGGGTTCGTCGAGCCTTTTGATCGAGCACGACATCGCCGGCATGTTCTGGCGCTGTGGTTCGTGCGGCAGCGAGCCCTGGGATGCCTACGAGGCCGCGCACGACGGCAAGAAGGTCAAGTTCCTGTGCCCCGTTCCCGGCTACGATCGCCACTTTGGCATCACCGCCGACTTGGGCATCGAGAACGTCCCCGTTGCGATGACCGACAACGGCCCCGACATGGACGAGATCGAGCGCCTCGTTGCCGCCGACGATTCCATCAAGGGTATCTGGTGCGTGCCCAAGTATTCCAACCCCACGGGCATCACCTTTAGCGAGGACACCGTGCGCCGCCTGGTCGAGATGCCCACGGCCGCGCCCGATTTCCGCATCTTCTGGGACAACGCCTACTGCGTGCACGACCTGTACGACGAGACCGACGAGCTTGCCAATATCTTTGACCTCGCTCGCGCGGCGGGCACCGAGGACCGCGTGGTGGCCTTTGCCTCGACGTCCAAGATTACCTTCCCGGGCGCCGGCATCGGCTTTATCGGCGCGAGCCCTGCGGTCATCGCGGAGTTCTCCAAGCGCCTCAAGGCCGGCTTGATCAGCGCCGACAAGCTCAACCAGCTGCGTCACGTGCGTTTCCTTCCCACCATTGAGGCGGTCAAGGAGCATATGAAAAAGCATGCCGAGTTTTTGCGCCCGCGCTTTGAGGCCGTTGAGCGCAAGCTCACCGAGGGTCTGGGCAACACGGGTTGCGCCACCTGGACGCATCCCCGCGGCGGCTACTTTGTGAGCTTCGATGGTCCTGAGGGCTCGGCCCAAAAGGTCGCCGCGCTTTGTGCCGATCTGGGCGTCAAGCTCACGCCGGCTGGTGCCACCTGGCCCTATGGCAAGGACCCGCGCGACACCAACATCCGCATCGCGCCGAGCTATCCCACGGTCGAGGACCTGGAGGCCGCGCTCGACGTACTGGTGCTGGCCGTCAAGCTCGTCGCTGCCGAGATCGCGCGTGCCGAGCGCGCCTAGCGCGCAGAGCTCTGCAAGTCCGCGCCGCGTACTTTTCCGCACTTTCGATACGCAAAGGAGCGTATACATGGATTTGGGTATTTCCACCAACCCCACGCCGGAGCTCTACACCATTAAGGTGACCGGCGAAATCGATATCTCTAACGCCGACAGTTTGCGTAACGCCATCGACTTGGCGCTTGAGCAGCCCACCGAGGCCGTTGAGCTCGACTTTGCCCAGGTGAGCTATATCGACTCGACGGGCATTGGCGTGCTTGTGGGCGCCGCGCACCACGCAGCCGATCATGGCAAGCGTTTTAGCTGCGCCAACGTGCAACCCCCGGTGATGCGCGTGGTTCAGCTGCTGGGTGTCGACCAGGAGATTTCGATCACGGCCGCATAAGCCCTGTCCCAAAAGGGGCGTGCCGTTTGGCATATGTTTGTGATGCGCTCGAACGTTTTGGCGTCCGGGCGCTATACTTGACCGAATGAATAGACGAGTTCCGGCCGAATGGCGCGGTGCGGGCTCGACTCACATCGAGCCTTGGAGGTATGTGTGTTTGGTATTGGAGAGGGTGAGCTGGCAATCATCGTGGTCTTCGGCTTTTTGCTGTTTGGCCCGGATAAGCTCCCGCAGATGGGCCGCACGATCGGCCGTGCCATCCGTCAGTTCCGCGAGACGCAGGAAAAGATGACGGCAGTTGTTCAGTCCGAGATTATCGATCCGGTAAGTGAGGCCGCTTCGGCGCCGGTCAAGCCCAAGAAGGCCGCTGTCGATGACGATTCCGATGCGGATGAGGATGCCACCGAGACGGCAGCGCCCGCCAAGAAGGAGACCTTTGCCGAGCGTCGCGCCCGCCTTGCCGCCGAGAAGGCCGCGAGTGAGGGTGCTGCTGAGGGCGAGGCTGCTGCCGAGGAGACGGAGGCCGAGGGCGCTGGGCCCGCCGCTGCCGATGCTGCCACTGCCGCCGTCGAGCCCGAGCCTGCCGCAGAGCCCGAGCCCGAGCCGGCAGAGCCCACGACGGCCGACCTCTACGCCCGTCGTCCCCGCAAGCGCAAGGCCGTCGTCGACCAGCTCGCTCGTGAGCTTGAGGTCGAGGACGAAGCCGCTGCCGCCGACGCCCCGAAGGGAGGCGATGAGTAATGCCTATCGGACCTGCGCGCATGCCGCTCTTCGATCACCTGGGAGAGCTCCGTCGCCGCCTGACCATCGTGGTCGTATCGGTGTTTGCCGCCGCCATCGTGCTGTATTTCGCCACGCCCGTGGTGCTCGATATCCTGGAAGACCCCATCCGCTCGTTTGTGCCGGACGGTAAGTTCTACATCACCACCACGCTCGGCGGCTTTGGCCTGCGCTTCTCGCTGGCCATCAAGATGGCCGTTGTCATGTGCACGCCCATGATCATCTGGCAGATCTTGGCGTTCTTCCTGCCGGCGCTTCGCCCCAACGAGCGCAAGTGGGTCGTGCCCACGGTGCTCGCTTCGACGGTGCTGTTCTTCCTGGGTGCCATCTTCTGCTACTTCATCATCATTCCTGCGGGCTTTGAGTGGCTCATCGGCGAGACCTCTGCCGTCGCAACTGCGCTGCCCGATCTGGAGAACTACGTCAACATGGAGCTGCTCTTTATGATCGGCTTTGGTGTGGCGTTTGAGCTGCCGCTCATCATTTTCTACCTGTCCGTTTTCCACATCGTGTCCTACGCGGCTTTCCGCGGCGCCTGGCGCTACGTGTACGTGGGCCTGCTCGTGGGCTCGGCTGTGATCACGCCCGACGGCTCGCCCGTCACGCTGGGCCTTATGTACGGTGCCCTGCTTTCGCTCTACGAGATTTCGCTCGCCATCGCTCGCGTGGTCATTACTGCGCGCGAGGGCAAGGAGGGCCTGTTCGTGAGCCGTCTGGACCTGTTCTCGGACGACGAGGACGACGAGGAGTAAATCGGTATGCACGAGGTTGGCATTGTCAACGGCATACTCGATACAGTGATTCGCGCGGCGCGTGGGGCGGGGGCCTCGCGCGCCGTTTTGGTAACGCTGCGTATCGGGGATATGACCGAGGTGGTGCGCGAGGCGCTCGACTTTGCGTGGGAGACGTTTCGCGACGAGGACCCGCTCACGCGAGGCTGCGAGCTTTCCGTGGAGGAAGTCCATCCACAAAGCGAGTGCCTGGACTGCGGCGACGTCTTCGACCACGATCGCTTCCACTGTCGCTGTCCCCAGTGTGGTGGTGCCAACGTGCGCCTACTGCACGGCCGCGAACTCGACATCGCAAGTATCGAAATCGAAACCCCCGACGATTAGCCGTCACCAAATGGCAGAAGTAAGGAGTGCCGAGTATGGCCGAGAAAACGATTGATATCGCATCGCCGATCCTGTCGCGCAACGAGCGTCTGGCAGACCAGCTGCGTCAGCGATTTAATGAGGCAGGCACCTATGTGATCAATGTACTGTCGAGCCCCGGTTCGGGCAAGACCACCACGATCCTGGGCACCAACGAGCGCCTGCGTGACAAAGCCGGCCTGCGCTGTGCCGTCATCGAGGGCGATATCGCCTCGGACGTCGACGCCATCATCATGAAGGAAGCCGGCATGCCCGCCATCCAGATCAACACGGGTGGTCTGTGCCACCTCGAGGGCAACATGATCATGGAGGCCGTCGACGCCTTCGACCAGGCTGTGGGTTTGGAAAACATCGACGTCATCTTTATCGAAAACGTTGGCAACCTGGTCTGCCCGGTCGACTTTGACCTGGGCGAGAACCTGTCCATCATGATCCTCTCGGTGCCCGAGGGCGACGACAAGCCTATCAAGTACCCGGGTATCTTCCAGCACGCCGGCGCGCAGCTGCTCAATAAGGTCGACGTTGCCCCGGCTTTCGATTTTGACATGGATAGGTATACTAAGACACTCGATGACCTCAATCCGCAGGCGCCGCGGTTTGCCGTGAGCGCGCGCAAGGGCGAGGGCATGGATGCCTGGTGCGATTGGCTCATCGGGCAGATCGAGCAAGCAAGGGCGTAAGTCGGCCGCCATAAGCGCGGGCGCAGCCGCAGAGACATGAGATAGGGGCCTCTTTTGAAGCTCATCATCGCCGAGAAAAACGACGCCGCGCGCCAGATCGCCGAGCGTCTGTCCACGGGCAAGCCCAAAAAGGACAAGGTGTACAACACCGCCATCTACCGTTTTGAGTGGAAGGGCGAGGAGTGCGTGACGATCGGCCTTGCCGGTCACATCCTTGCGCCCGATTTTTGCGACAGCGTGCTGTTCGATAAAAAGCTGGGCTGGTATTCGGTTACTGAGGACGGCGAGATGCTGCCGGCCGACATGCCCGATGGCCTGGCACGTCCGCCCTACGACACCAAGCGCAAGCCGTTCCTTGCCGACGGTATCTCCATCAAGGGCTGGAAGCTCGAGAGCCTGCCCTATCTCACCTGGGCGCCCGTCATTAAGCTGCCGGCCGAGAAGGAGCTCATTCGCTCGCTCAAGAACCTTGCCAAGAAGTCCGACAGTGTCATTATCGCTACGGACTTCGACCGTGAGGGCGAGCTGATCGGTTCGGACGCCCTCAACAAGGTGCGTGAGGTTGCGCCCGACTTGCCGGTTGCCCGCGCCCAGTATTCTTCGTTTACCAAGGCCGAGATTACGCAGGCCTTCGATAACCTTGTCTCGCTCGACCAGAACCTGGCCGACGCTGGCGAGAGCCGTCAGCATATCGACCTCATTTGGGGCGCGGTGCTCACGCGCTACCTGACGCTCGCCAAGTTTGGCGGCTTTGGCAACGTGCGCTCCGCCGGCCGCGTGCAGACGCCGACGCTTGCCCTGGTGGTCGAGCGCGAGCGCGAGCGCATGGCGTTTGTGCCCGAGGACTATTGGCAGATTCGCGGCATGGGTGCCGCGCAGGGCGCCGCCGAGGACGACCGCTTTAAGATCGCGCACAAGACGGCGCGTTTTACCGACAAAGATGCCGCCGAGACAGCGTATGGTCATGTCGACGGCGCTACGACGGCGACCGTTGCCGCGGTGACCAAGCGCTCGCGTAAGCAGCAGCCGCCCACGCCGTTCGCGACCACCTCGCTGCAGGCAGCCGCTGCGGCCGAGGGCATATCGCCCGCACGCACCATGCGCATCGCCGAGTCCCTCTACATGGCGGGCCTCATCAGCTACCCGCGTGTCGACAACACCGTGTACCCCGCGACGCTTGATCTGGGCGCCGTGGTGAGCGACCTGGCAAAGATCAACCCGGCGCTGGCGCCCGTGTGCAAAAAGGTGCTCGCCGGTCCCATGAAGCCCACGCGCGGCAAGGTCGAGACCACCGACCACCCGCCTATCTATCCCACGGGCGAGGGCGATCCGTCCACGCTCGACGGCGGCCAGCGTAAGCTCTACGACCTCATCGCCCGTCGCTTCCTGGCGACGCTTATGGGTCCTGCGACCATCGAGAACACCAAGCTCGAGCTCGACGTCAACGGCGAGCCCTTCGTGGCTTCGGGCGACGTGCTCGTGACCCCGGGTTTCCGCGAGGCCTATCCGTACGGTCTTAAGCGCGATGAACAGATGCCGCCGCTTGAGCAGGGCGATACGGTCGACGTGTTCGACATTAAGCTCGAGGCCAAGCAGACCGAGCCGCCCGCGCGCTACAGCCAGGGCAAGCTCGTGCAAGAGATGGAAAAGCGTGGCCTGGGCACCAAGTCCACGCGCGCAAGCATCATCGAGCGCCTGTACGCCGTGCGTTACCTCAAAAACGATCCCGTGGAGCCGAGTCAGCTGGGTATCGCCATTATCGATGCACTGTCGCAGTTTGCCCCGCGCATCACGAGCCCCGATATGACCAGCGAGCTCGACGGCGATATGACCCGCGTGGAGCGCGGCGAGGACACCGAAGAGCATGTCGTGACGCACTCGCGCGCGCTGCTGGCCGGCGTACTCGACGAGCTGCTCAAACATACGCAGGAGTTGGGCGACGCCATCAGCGACGCCGTCACGGCCGATGCGCGCGTGGGCGCCTGCCCCAAGTGCGGCAAGGACCTGGTTATGAAGACGAGCGCCAAGACCCGCGGCAGCTTTATCGGCTGCATGGGCTGGCCCGACTGCGACGTGACCTATCCGGTGCCGAGCGGTGTCAAGGTGAGCCCGCTCGAGGGCGAGGCCGCCGTGTGCTCCGAATGCGGCGCGCCGCGCATTAAGTGCCAGCCGTTCCGCCAGAAGGCCTTCGAGATCTGCGTGAACCCGACGTGCCCCACCAACTACGAGCCCGACCTTAAGGTGGGCGAGTGCAAGGTGTGCGCCGAGGCCGGACGCCATGGCGATCTGATCGCGCACAAGAGCGAGAAGAGCGGCAAGCGCTTTATCCGCTGCACCAACTACGATGACTGCGGCGTGAGCTATCCGCTGCCGGCGCGCGGTAAGCTCGAGGCGACGGGTGAGACCTGCCCCGAGTGCGGTGCCCCCATCGTGGTGGTCAACACGGCGCGCGGCCCGTGGCGCATCTGCGTTAACATGGACTGCCCGACCAAGGAGAAGAAGCCCGCCCGCGGCCGCAAAACCACAACCAAGGCGAGCACGGCAAAGAAGGCCACGGCGGCAAAGAAGACGACAGCCAAGAAGACAACCGCCAAGAAGTCGACGGCGAAGAAGTCGACTGCCAAGAAAGCGGCTACCGACAAGTAGCGGCGCAGTCGAAACATTGCCCTAAAAAACGAGCGAGGACCCTGCGATCCTCGCTCGTTTTTTGACCGGCAGTTAGGGACGTTCCTTTTTCTGCCGGCAGTTTAGGAACGTCCCTAACTGCCGAATCGGGAACGACAAAGCGCTAGTTCACTTCGACGGGTTTGGCGCCGGGATAGCGCTCCTCAAAGTCTAGGCGGTACTTATTGTCATTGGTGCCCGCCACGTTGTCGTGTGACAGCGGCGCCACAATCTCATTCTTATGGTCCGCAGGCTTGGCGTATTTCAGGCTGATCTCCCAGGCATCACAGATTGCGTCGATGCGGTGATCCAGGTCGTCGTACAGGGCAACGATGTCCTTCCAGGAGCTGTAGTTCCTGGAGCTCGTCGGGACGTCCAGATCCTCGACGATGTCGTAATACTGCTCGATGGTGTCCTCCGTGCGCTCGGCGACGTCGGCGAGATTTTGGCGGGCGGTGCGATCTTCTTCCAGATAGCTACCATTGAAGGCCTGCGCGCAGGCGCGGACCTGGCTGTCGAGGTCTTCGAGCAGGTCGTAGTATTCGCTCAGTCGGCGGTAGAGGTTCTGCTCGGAGAGCGTTGCTTCGCCGCCATCCTCGTCATCATCGTCGTACAGGCTGTTGGGATCGCCGAGGGGCTTTAGGTCACCGTCGTCGACGTCATGGTGCAGCTTAGCTACCTCGGCAGTCGTCTGCGTGGCGGCGTTGTCGAACGGTCTGATTGCAAAGAAGATGACCAGAGCGATGATGATCGCCACCAGCACAACGATAACGGCGATAAGCGGCCCGGTGCCGCTCTTTTTGGGAGCGGGGGTCTGTGGCGAAGCGGGCGCGTATGAGGGAGTCGGCTGCTGTTGGGGCGAGCCGCTCGCGACGGGTATGCGCTGCGTGGTCTCGACGGCCGCGGGGCTTGCGGCGGGGTCGGGGCGATAGGCGAGGGGGTCGTCTGCCTTGGCTTGCGGCATATCAAGGGAGCCGGTCTGCTCAAAAGCGGGCTGGCCATTGCTCGCGGCTGTTTGCTCAACGGGTGCACCGCACGAGGTGCAGAACTTGGCATTATCTGCAAGAAGCTTGCCGCACGAGGCGCAGTACCGAGACATTGCCACTCCTTTCGCCACATTTCAATGCAATACGACGATTATACCCATCGTCCAAAATTCCCCATCATGACAGTTGGGGACGTTCCTTTTCGGCCGGCAGTTTGGGAACGCCCCTAACTGCCGCCTGGTGGTTGGGGCGCGCCTGCCCCTGGGGTATCATGGCTTGGTTGCTATAACTTGCATTTTCGCGCCTTGTAGGAAGGGGCTGCGCCCATGGCTTTTGAGCCCGCTCAACATAGCTTTATCACGCTCGAGGGCGTCGACGGCGCCGGCAAGTCCACGCAGGCGCGCCTGCTTGCCCGTGCGCTCGATCTTGCCGGCTACCAGGTGGTGAGTCTGCGCGAGCCGGGCGGTACCGCCATCAGCGAAAAGATTCGCGCCCTGCTGCTCGACCCCGTCAACACGGCGATGGGCGATACCTGCGAGCTGTTGCTCTACGAGGCTGCGCGTGCCCAGCTGGTGCACGAGGTCATAGCCCCCGCTCTCGCGGCCGGTAAAGTGGTCCTGTGCGACCGCTTCTACGATTCCACGACCTGCTACCAAGCGTTTGCCGACGGCCTCGATCGCCAGATGGTACGCGATGCCAATAACCTCGCCGTCGCGGGAACGCATCCGGCGCTCACGCTCGTCTACCACATCACACCCGAGCAGGCGGCGCTGCGTATGGCCGCCCGTGGCGCGGCAGATCGCATGGAGGCAAAGGGCATGGCGTTCCAAGAGCGCGTTTACCAGGGATTTTGCAGCATTGCCGCCGAGGAACCCGCCCGCGTAAAGCTCATCGACGCCACCGCGCCCATCGAGGAAGTCTTTGCGAAGACGGTCGAGCAGGTCCGCGCGCACGGTCTCGATATCTCCCAAGACGCCGTTGCCGCCGCGCTTGCCCAGGAGGCCGAGTAACATGGCCCCCGCTCAGACAAGCCTGTTGGCCAAGCTCGACACCCAAGAGCGCGTGCGCGACTTTTTGACCAATGCCGTCGCCGGCGGCCGCGCATCGCACGCTTACCTGTTTTTGGGTGCTCCCGGCGCCGGCAAGCTCGACGCTGCATGGGCGCTCGCCCAGGCCTTCCTGTGCGAGCAGGATGGCTGCGGCGCATGCGACAGCTGCGTGCGCGTTGCTCGGCATACGCATCCCGACGTGCACTATTACACGCCCGAGAGTGCCACGGGCTACCTCATTGCCCAGACCCGCGAGTTGCTCGATGACGTGCCGCTGGCGCCCATCCGCGCCAAGGCCAAGGTCTACATCATCGACCGCGCCGAGCAGCTGCGCGCCAACACCGCCAACGCGCTGCTCAAAACGCTCGAGGAGCCGCCCGAGGGCGTTATGTTCATTTTGCTGGGCACCTCGGCAGACGTGATGCTGCCCACCATCGTGAGCCGCTGTCAGTGCGTGCCGTTTCGGCTGGTGTCGCCCGCCGTGGCCGCGCAGGCCGTGAGCCGCGCCACCGGCCAGGACCTCGCGCGTTGTCGCATGGCGGTCGCCGTGGCGGGGAGCCCCACGCGCGGCATCGAGTTCCTTAAGAGCGCCGAGCGCCAGGACGCTCGCCGCCAGATGGTTCGCGCCATCGACTCGCTCATCGCCGCCGACGAGGCTGATGTGCTCAGCCTCGCCAAGTCGCTCATCGTCGCCGTTAAGGCGCCGCTCGCCGAGGTCAAGTCCACGCAGGAAAAGGTGCTCGAGCAAAATGCCGATTACCTGTCGCGTGGAGCATTGAAGCAGCTTGAGGACCGCAACAAGCGCGAACTCAACGCGCGCGAGCGTTCGGGTATCATGGAAGCGCTGGCGAGCGCGCGGACGCTCATGCGCGACGTGCTGCTGACGCTTCAGGACGAGGCGGCCGACGTGGTGAACGAAGACGTGCGCGACACGATCGGTCGGCTTGCCGCCGCGACCAATGTTGCGGGTGCCACGCGGGCGCTCGAGGCAGTCGCAACCGCCGAGCGCAACATCGCCAGAAACGTTACTCCCCAGCTGGCCATCGAGGTCATGCTGTTCGATATCAGGAAGGCACTGAAATGCCGTTAGTCGTACCCGTTAAGTTTACCTACGCCTCGCGCGACCTGTGGTTCGATCCGCAGGACCTGGATATCCTCGAGGCCGATTACGCCATTTGCTCCACCGAGCGCGGAACCGAGATCGGCCTGGTCACGGCCGATCCCTTCGAGGTGCCGCAAGATGAGATCGGCCAGCCGCTCAAGCCCGTGCTGCGCGTGGCGAGCGACATCGACCTGCAGCTTGCCGATGACCTGGCCATCCAAGGCGACGAGGCCATGGTCGATTTCCGCCGTCTGGTCAAGGAACTCGACCTCGAGATGAAGCCGGTCGGCGTCGAGTACCTGTTTGGCGGCGAGAAGGCCGTGTTCTACTTTGCGGCCGAGGAGCGCGTCGATTTTCGCCAGCTCGTCAAGGACCTGTCCTCGACGCTGCACATTCGCGTCGACATGCGCCAAATCGGCGTGCGCGACGAGACCCGCCTGGTGGGCGGCTATGCCCAGTGCGGACAGGAACTCTGCTGCACGCGTTTTGGCGGACAGTTTGAGCCCGTCTCGATTCGCATGGCAAAAGAGCAGGACCTGCCGCTCAACTCGTCCAAGATCAGCGGTGTTTGCGGCCGCCTGATGTGCTGCCTGCGCTATGAGTTCGAGGCGTACAAGGACTTTAAGAGCCGCGCGCCCAAAAAGAAGACGCTTATCGACACGCCGCTCGGCAAGGCGCGCATCCAGGAATATGACACGCCGCGCGAGCAGCTTGTGCTGCGTCTGGAGAACGGCAAGGTCTTCAAGGTCAATCTGGCCGACATGACGTGCTCGGAGGGCTGCAAAAAGAAGGCCGCCGAGCAGGGCTGCAACTGTCGCCCCGACTGCGTGACGCGCGACGTGCTCGAGCGCATCGAGTCGCCTGAGATGCGCCTGGCGCTCATGGAGCTCGACCGTGAGAACGGCGTCGACGTGGGTGATGGTCTGTCGAGTGCCGACCGTCTGGCCGGTACGTCGATGCCCAAGCGCCGTCGTCGCGATGCTGAATCCGATGCTCGCGCCGGTCAAGGCCAGGGCGAGGGTCGTGGCCGCGGAAAGGGCCGCGGCAAGGCCGAGGTGCCCGAAGTCGAGGAGGCCGCCGGTGGCCGTCGTCGTCGCAAGCGCGCGGGCTCGGGCGATGTTACCGAGGCCGTGGCCGCGGGCAAGAACGCCTCTCGCGAGCGCGAGGCTCAGCAGCCCCAGCAGCAGAATCGCGGCGGTGGCATGAACCCCACACGTCGTCGTCGCCGCCATTTGTCGAGTGAGGAGCGCGAGGACGCCTTCCGCGCCGCAGCTGCTCGCGAGGCTGGTGCCGCCCCCAAGGGTGGTTCGGGTTCCGATACGCCTGCCGACAAGGGTGGCAAGCAACGCAACGATGACGAGCGCGCGCCGCGTCCGCGCCGCCGCCATTCCTCGGGCGCGCAACAGAAGCCCTCAGTGCCCTCCGTGGCCGATCAGGTCTCGGATGGCGAGGTCAAGGTCACGCGCCGTCGTCCCGGAGATGGCGGGGGAGCGGCTGCCAAGGCTTCGCGTGGCGCCGCTCGCGACGAGCGCGAGCTGCGCGAGGATCGCGGTGGCGAGGGCTCGGCCGACCAGGGTCAAAAGCGCCGTCGCCGTCGCCGTTCCCGCAAGCCGCGCCAGGATGGTGGCGAGGGCTCGACCCCGTCTTCGTTTGCACCACAACCGCCCGCCGGCGAATAACGCCTGCGAGCGGATTTAGCCCGCCTTGACCCGAGCGCATCGGGGTATCATAGCGCTGAATCAACAACCCTCCCTGCGACCGAATGTAGGGAGGGTTGTGTCTTGAAGAGCCATCTGAACATATTGAGCCGTCTGCAGGGAGCCGGCGCTCTACCGTTTGCGGACGAATTGCGACCGTTTGCCGAGCGGGCGGCACGCGAGGCGCTTGAGGCATTGTCGCCAACACGATGTGCCGGCTGCGAGCGCGCCGGTACGCTTATTTGCCAAGACTGCCTGGCTGCGCTCACGCTTATCGACCCATGTCATAGCTGCACCCGATGCGGCGCCCCGTTTGGAGATTTGCTGTGCACTGAGTGTTCGGTCGAGGGCACGTCCTCGGCAATGTCGGAGGCGCTCGACCGCTGCCTGGCGTGCGCCGTCTATGCGCATCCGCTGCCGCGCATCATTAAAGCTTACAAGGACGCGGGCGAGCGACGTCTGGCTCCGTATCTGGCGGAGTTGCTCTACGACACCGCCCTGCATGCCCAGGTCGTAGCGCCCGAACGCTTAGGAGGCGTGCTGTCCGGTGCGGATGCGGTGGTGTTTGTGCCTGCGACGGCGGCAGCGTTTCGGCGGCGCGGTTTCGATCATATGGAGGCCATTGCGCGCCCATTTTGCGAGCTGTCGGGTGTCCCTCTGCTCGATGCCCTCGTCAAGTACGGCCATGGCGACCAGCGCGAACTCGGTCGTGAGGAGCGCCGCGAGCGTGCCCAAGGCATGTACGAGACGGTTGAGGACGTGTACGGCCGCCGCCTGCTGCTTATCGATGACGTTATCACTACGGGCGCGACGATGGCCGCGGCTTCGGCGGAACTCAAGCGCGCCGGCGCTGCGGCAGTCGATGGCCTTGCTATCGCACGTGTTTGGTAGGGGTGGTTTTGTGGCAGTAAAGATTGAGCGGCGCAACGAGCCGACAGGCGAACAGCTAGCGGCTTCCGTAATCCTAACAGGCGCCTCGGCGCTGCGCATGATGCGCGCCGAGCGCCGGCAGATGGGCTATATCAGCTGGAAGGACCTTGATCCCGATGAGGAGCGCCGCGTACTAAACGCTTCGTCGCCTTCGGCTGAGGACATCTATCTTCCTGACTTGGTGCGGATTGGGGCCGCAAGCGGTGAGGTGCAAGAGGATTTGTGCTTGCTGATAGGGTCTGCAGCGCAGCGCCGCCGCATGCCCGGCGTGGGCTGGTCCGTGTGTTCCGGGTTGCCTGCCGGCTCGATTCTAGAGGTGGAACCGGGGGTGTACAGCCTATCTCCCGAGGCCCTTTGTGTTGCCGTTGCACGCGAGGTTGGCTGCATCCAGGCGTTTGCCCTGACCCAGGAACTGTGCTCTAAGATTTCACTGAGCGACCGCGGGAAGTATCTGCCTCCCTACACCTCGCCCGTTGCGAACAAACTTGCAAAGGACAAGGACCAACCGACAGACGTGGGCTACTTTGAAGTCGAGCCAGTGCTGACGCCCGATCGCTTGGCAGATTACCTCGCGGTATGCAAGGGAAACGCGGCCAAACAATTGCAGCGTCTGTGTCCCTACTTGTCAGAAAACCTGCGCTCGCCCATGGAGTGCATCATGCTCGCCCTATTTTCGCTTCCGTTTTCCTATGGAGGATTTGCTTGCGGTCCCTTTAAGACCGACTACAAGATCGAGTTCGATGATCGCGCGCAGGCAATCTCGGGGATGCCCCATGCAGTTTGCGATGCATATCAGGAGGCAGCCTGGTTTGACCTGGAATACAACGGTGAGCTGGGCCATTCCTCCCGGAGGGGACGTACCCATGATGAAAAACGCAACACGGGCTTGATTACTATGGGAATCGAGGTCGCAACGGTCAACAACGAAATGCTTTGCGACATGGAAGCGATGGAAGCGCTCGCGTGGCGCATCCACCAGCGTATGCGAAAGCGGTACCGGAATCGTGTCGATGCCCGCAGAAAGAAGCAAGAGGCGTTGCTTAACACGCTGCGGGTGTGTTTTGGGCTTAAGCCGGTCTAATTCGCGTCGAAAATAGGGGGTTAATCATATGCCCTGGCCAAAATATGGCAAATATGAGTACTGTCACTAAATCAGTAACAGCAAAATCAAAGAATTTAGGACTCGGAGGCGGCGTAAAGTAAGAAGATAATAAACAAATGTAGAATAACTAAGCATCAGGTTGGCGACACTGAGCGCGAAATCTGTCCGAAAGGCCAAAACTGCCTGTTACTAAATTGGTGACAGTACTCATATTTGCCATTTTTTGGTCACGGCACCCTAAGAAGGGTGCCCCGGAGCTCCCCACAGGGGAGCTTCGGGCTTCATAGGGGCACGAATAGCCCACTCCGACCTGCGAAATCTGTACTCGCGATGCGAATGACGCCCCTAACCTTAAACTTTAGCTTGAACTTAGCTATAATGCGCTTCGTTCCTACCAGGCTGTGGTTGCGGACGGACGAAATGCCCGTCCTAGTCCAAGACAGACGCGGTCAAAGGGATCCACGTAAGCGACCGCGTGCGCGCGGCGCGATCATGGCGCGTCCTAGATGTAAGCCGCACCGTCCGTTCTACTTTCTTTGGGGCAATACCGCCTCGCGGGCGAGCGGGTCAGTCGTGAAGGTGGCTGCGGCCTCCCGAGCAAACACCCCGGTGCGCAAGTGTGGGGTCAAATACCAGGTCAGCTGGTGGGAACAACCTGATATTCCGCGCAACGCACGGATCGTATACGACACAGAAGGCAGGGTAGTGGACATGGTGAGGGGCAGCTTGATGCACGCGGCTCGGTTAG
Source organism: Collinsella sp. OM07-12 (assembly GCF_003438275.1). Classification (NCBI taxonomy): domain Bacteria; kingdom Bacillati; phylum Actinomycetota; class Coriobacteriia; order Coriobacteriales; family Coriobacteriaceae; genus Collinsella; species Collinsella sp. OM07-12. The sequence goes on along the minus strand of NZ_QSTQ01000008.1, from coordinate 84,868 downwards.
GTGCTGGGACTGCAGCGGTCATCGCCGTTTTGGGCCTGAGCGGATGCGCGTTCAACCCGCTGTCTACGTTCACGACTCCCACGATCGACCAGATCGAGTACGAGACCGTCACGCCGGCGGTGTCGGATGATGCCCTGGTCACTCCCGGAACCCTGACGGTCGCCCTCGATACTTCCGATGCGCCACAGGCAATGCAGGGCGCCGACGGCGAGCTCACGGGGTTTGCAGTCGACGCTGCCCGCGCCCTCGCAAGCCGCATGGGCCTTAAGGTCGCCTTTGTCGATGCGTCCTCGGCAGGTTCCGCGCTTGGCGACAAAAAGGCCGATATCTTTATCGGCGAGATCAACTCCACGGACGGGGACATTAGCTCGCTCGGCACCTGCCTGTACGATGCCGCTTCTGTGTTCGGTAAAACTAGCGATGGTGGGTCGCTCAGCGTTTCCACCGATACCCTTAACACGTCCACCCTGGGCGTTCAGATGTCCTCGGCCTCGCAGGAGGCGCTTGCTAAGCAGAGCATCACCGCCAACCAAAAGACCTATTCCAACATCAACGAGTGCTTTGAGGCGCTCGAGTCCGGCGAGGTCGACTATGTGATCTGCGACTCTACGGCCGGCGGCTACCTTGCACGCCTGATGAGCGAGGTCTCCTATGTCGGTTCGCTCGAGGCGCCCTCGACGCTTAGTGTTGCGGGCCTCTCGTCCAATGACGAACTGTGCCGTGCCGTGAGCGATGCCCTCGACGGTATTACGGCCGACGGCACGCTCGAGGCGGTCCACTGCGTCTGGTACGGCACGATGCCCTACGACCTCACCACTAAGACGGTTTCGGGCGCTAACGTGCAGCCGGGCGATTCTGAGTCCAGTGAGACCATGTCCTCCGGCAGCGAGTCCTCCGATTCCAACAATGAGACCGCATCCTCCGAGGACAAATCGTCCAGCCAGGAAGGCGCCATCACCGACGACGACATTAACAAACTCAATAGCTAGTTATTGCTAGGGGTGGCGTCTCCTATACGTTGGAAAGGACACCTCTTCACGGTTTCAACACGCACCGCCGGGCTTCCCCAATAGGGGAGCCCGGCTTTTTTGTTTCCGTAAAACCAGCAGGTCAAGGGCAATTTCCAGGAGAAAAACCAACTCAGCCGACGCTTTCCTATAGCGCACTTTGCCACGGAAAAGTGCGAGACTTCGGTATGCGGTATCAAGCAATCGTTATTCGGGTCTTTGGGAATTCGGGTGATTAAATGCACGGCAGTGGGTACATAGCCAGTACAGTAAGTCCCCGAGGCAGATTGGAGCCACGTATGGATATCAAGGTTTCTGGACGCAAGACGACGGTAACCGATGCTCTGCGTGCGCATGTGGATGAGAAGATCGGCGAGGCGCTCAAGGTTTTCGATATCGAGCCCATGACGGTCGACGTTGTGCTTCGCTATGAGAAGAACCCCTCGAACCCCAACCCGGCAATCGTCGAGGTTACGGTTCGTGCCCGCGGTTCGGTGATTCGCGTTGCCGAGCATGGCGCAGATATGTACGCCGCCATCGACCTCTCCGCCGATAAGGTCACCCGCCAGCTGCGCAAGTTTAAGACCAAGGTCGTGGACAACCGCCAGGGCGGTGCCAGCGCAGCGGATGTCGCACCGGTCGAGCGCGTCGAGGATCTGGCCGACCTGCTGCTGCCCGAGGAGGAGGACGATCTGCTCGTCCGCGAGAAGGTCATCGATGTCACCCCGATGACTGAGGAGCAGGCGCTGGTGCAGACCGATCTGCTCGGCCACGACTTCTACGTGTTCGAGAACGCGACAACTGGCCTCATCAATGTGGTGTATCACCGTAAGAATGGTGGATATGGCATCATCAAGCCCCGCATCGAAACACTTGACGAGTAAAATACGTTAACTTGCATGAGTTAACGGCCGGCGGTCATCCCATGCGGATGGCCGCCTTTTTTACGTAAGGAGTCGCTTTGATGGACAAGGCTGCATCTACCGGCCATTCTGACCGCTGCCGCATCGTCGTCGATACCTGCTGCGACTTTAGCCCCGAGGTCGCTGCGAACCTCGATGTCGATATCTTGGGCTTCCCCTTTATCATCGATGGCGAGGAGCGCACGGACGATATCTGGTCGAGCATGAGCCCCAAGGAGTTCTACGACCGCATGCGCGCCGGCGCTCGCGTGTCTACCTCCGCCGTGTCACTCGGTCGCTATATCGAGTTCTTTACCGAGTGCGCCAAAGAGGGTACGCCCACGGTCTACCTGTGCTTTACCTCGGCGCTGTCGTCGAGCTACAACTCCGCGTGCCAGGCGGCAGATGCCGTGCGCGCCGAGTATCCCGATTTTGAGCTCTACGTGGTCGACAACGCCCTGCCCTGCGCGACCGGCGAGCTCTTGGCACTCGAGGCCGTGCGCCAGCGTTCGGCGGGACTGACTGCCAAGCAGCTGGTCGACTGGGCAAACGAGGCCAAGACCTATGTCCACGGCTACTTTACGCTCGAGAGCTTCGATGCGCTGGCTGCCGGCGGCCGCATTCCGCCCGCAGCGGCACAGCTCACGGCAAAGCTCGACGTCAAGCCCGAGCTCTCCTACGACCTGGCCGGCTCACTGTCGCTGATCGGCGTCAACCGCGGTCGCAAGAAGGCGCTCAAGTCCATCCTCAAGTCGTTTCGCGAGAACTACGTGCCCGACCGCATCATGCCCATCGCCATTATGACGGCCGATGCCGAGAAGGACGGTGACTGGCTCGAGGCCGCCATCCGCAAGGAGGAGGGCTGCGCCGACGCCACGATCATCCGCAGCTCCGTGGGCCCCACCATCGGCTCGCACGTGGGACCCGGCATGGTGGCCTGCGCGTTTTGGGGTAAGAATCGTGCCGACAAGGCGTCGCTTTCCGACCGCATCGCCCGCCGTGTGCGCGGCCAGTAGGCAGGTTCCGCGGCCGTAATCGCCCTCAACTCACAGCCCAAACGCTGGCACCGAGTATTCAACCCGGTAATAACACCCAACCCAAAAGGAAAGGTTTCATGGCAAACAAGCTCTCTGTCGCATTTATTGGCACCGGAATTATGGGTGCCCCCATCGCCAGCCACATTCTGGACGCCGGCTATCCCGTCACGGTCAACAACCGCACCAAGTCCAAGGCCGCGGCGCTTATCGAGCGCGGCGCTGTCTGGGCCGATACGCCGGCCGATGCCGTGGCGAACGCCGACGTCGTCTTTACCATGGTGGGTTATCCCTCCGAGGTCGAGGAGCTCTACCTGGCGGGCGACGGCCTGCTCGCGTGCACCAAGCCCGGCGCGGTCCTGATCGACCTCACCACGAGCTCGCCCGAGCTCGCGCGCGATATTGCCGAGGCCGCCCAGGTTTCCGGCCGCATGGCGTTTGACTGCCCCGTCACCGGCGGCGAGTCCGGTGCTATCGCCGGCACGCTCACGGCCATCGTGGGCGCCACCGAGAACGACATCGCCCCGGTCCGCGACATCCTTTCCGCCTTTGCGGCAACTATCTGCTGCTTCGATGGCGCCGGCAAGGGTCAGGCTGCCAAGCTCGCCAACCAGGTGTCGCTGGGCGCCTGCATGGTCGGCATGGCCGATGCGCTGGCGTTTGCCGAGCTGAGCGGCCTTGATCTTGAGAAGACCCGTCAGATGATCATGGGCGGCACCGGCAAGTCCGGCGCCATGGAGAGCCTGGCGCCCAAGGCGCTCGACGGCGACTACAAGCCCGGCTTTATGGTCGAGCACTTCATTAAGGACCTGCGTTTGGCGCTCGCCTATGCCGACGATCGCGAGCTTGCGCTGCCCGGCGCCGACGTGGCCTTTACGCTCTACGACATGCTCGACGCCATCGGCGGCGCCAAGCTGGGCACCCAGGCCATCACGGTACTCTACAAGGAGGAGGCCGACGCCATCGCCGCCGGACTGGACTGGTCGCAGTATCGTCCCGAGGAGCATGGTGCTCACGAGGAGGGCTGCGGTTGCGGCGAGCACGGCGACGACCACGAGTGCGGTTGTGGCCACCACCACGGCGAGGACCACGAGTGCTGTGGCGGCCACGGCCATGACGACGGCCACGAGTGCTGCTGCGGCCACCATCACGAGGAGTAGCGCCCATGAGCTGGACGTTCGTGGTGCTCGCGCTGGTGCTCTTTCTCTTTGCGATCTACATTGGCTTTTTGTGCGGCCAGTGGGCCTGCGAAAAGCGCGTCATCACCAAGCGCGACTACTGGATTGCCAACTTTGCAGGAGCGGCGGCAGTCGTCCTGCTGACCTGGGTGTTCTCGCTGTTCCCGCTGGTGCAGTTTGCGCCGATCGGCTGGCTCGGCGGTTTTATCGCCGGTCTTAAGATGAGCTTTGGCGAGTCCGTCGGTCCGTGGCGCAAGCACGACGAGGTCTTTAACGTCAACAAGGCCCATCGCGCCGCCGCCGACGCGGGTGACGCCGAGGAGCGCCGCCGTGCGCGTCGCAATGGCGCGGCCGACCGACAGCTCATCTCGGTCACCGATGACAGCAAGGGTGCTGGCAAGCACGCTAAGAAATAGTAAGAAGAGGTAACTATGGCAGAAAACAAAGACGAACAGCTCACCGACGAGGAGCTGGCACAGCTTCAGCTGGCAGAGGAGAACGAGAACGCCGTCGACCGACTGGTCCAGGAGCTCGGCTGCCCCACGCGCCGCATGCGCCAGTTTGCCGCCCGCGTGCTGCACCTGCTTGCCGAGCGCGATCCGCAGCGCGTCGTGCCCTGCGTGCCCGCGTTGATCGAGGCGCTCGACCGCCCCGAGGCTCAGACCCGCTGGGAGGCTCTCGATGCCCTGGCGGCGCTCGCCACCACCTGCCCCGAGCAGCTGGGCGATGCCTTTGAGGGTGCCGAGACCGCGCTGTTCGACGAGATTTCCTCCACGCTGCGCTATGCCGCCTTCCGCCTGCTGTGCGTATGGGGCGCCACGAGCGTCGAGCGTTCGCGCGAGGCTTGGCCCATCCTGGACGAGGCCATCCAGTGCTACCACGGCGACCTCGAGTATCGCGACATGCTCGGTTGCCTGTACGAGTTTAGCCAGGGCGAGATCGACGCCGAGGTCGCCGACAAGCTCGCACTGCGCCTTAAGTTCGATGCCGAGAACGGCAAGGGCAGTTATCTCAAGGCCCGTTCGAGCGAGATTTGCGAAATGCTTGTTAAACGTTTTGGCCTGGAACTCTCCAAAAAGAAGAAGCGTGCTAGCGTTAAGAAATCTGACGACGCCGAAGACGAGGAGTAACAGATTATGGCGCACGATGTAGTCCTGATTCCCGGTGACGGTATCGGTCCCGAGATTACGCAGGCCATGCGCCGCGTGGTCGAGGCCACCGGTGTCCAGATCAACTGGAACGTCCAGGAGGCCGGCGCCGGCGTCATGGACGAGTTCGGTACGCCGCTGCCCCAGCACGTCCTCGATGCGGTCGCCGAGACCAAAGTTGCCATCAAGGGCCCCATCACCACACCGGTCGGCACGGGCTTCCGCAGCGTTAACGTCGCCCTGCGCAAGCACTTCGACCTGTACGCCTGCGTGCGCCCCTGCCTGTCGCAGCCGGGCGACGGCTCGCGCTTCCGCGACGTCGATCTGGTCATCGTGCGCGAGAACACCGAGGACCTTTACGCCGGTATCGAGTTCGATGAGGGTGCTGCCGAGGTCGAGGAGCTCTCGCAGCTCGTCGAGCGCTCGGGTCAGAAGACCTTCGCCGCTGATTCCGCCATCTCGATCAAGCCCATCTCCATCGCCAAGAGCCGCCGCATTGTGGAATACGCCTTTGAGTACGCCCGCCGCTGCGGCCGCAAAAAGGTGACGGCCGTGCACAAGGCCAACATCATGAAGGCGACCGACGGCCTGTTCCTGCGCGTTGCGCGCGAGGTGGCCGCCAACTATCCCGACATCGAGTTCAACGACAAGATCGTCGACGCCACCTGCATGGGCCTGGTCCAGAACCCCAACGACTTTGATGTCCTGGTGCTGCCCAACCTGTACGGCGACATCGTGAGCGACCTGTGCGCCGGCCTGGTGGGCGGCCTGGGTATGGCTCCGGGCTCCAATATCGGTGCCGACTGCGCCATCTTTGAGGCAACGCACGGCTCCGCGCCCGATATCGCCGGCCAGGATATCGCTAACCCCACGGCAGAAATTCTCTCTGCTGCCATGATGCTTGATCACTTGGGCGAGAACGACGCCGCTAATCGCATTCGCGCCGCCGTTTCTGCCACGCTCGACGAGGGCGAGCAGGTTACCGGTGACGTGCGTCGTGCCCAGACCGGTTCCGTTGAGGGTGCCGTGGGTACGCAGGCCTTTGCCGATGCCGTTATCGCGCACCTGGTCTAAGGCATGCAGACTGCAAACGCCTAAATAGTACTTAAGTGTTTGCGTATAACCTAAGAATCAATACGCCCGGCGCTCCGTCGGGCGTATTCTATTGGGGACTATGTTTCCTAACAAGGAGTAACCGATATGGGTTTTATTCAAAAGAAGGACGAGAAGGACGAGATCGACGGCATCCAGATCATCGAGCGCGGCGAAGGCCCCAATGGTGACGAGGACGAGAAGATCGACCTGGTCGCCGGTACGTCTGCCGAGCACATTGCCGCCGGTACGACGGCCGAGGAGGAGGACGCCCGTCTGGAGGCTCAGATCGCCGCAGATGCCGCTGACGAGAATCTGATGCCCGAGGCCCAGGACAAGGATGACGATATTCTGGGTTCCGAGGAAGACGACCATGCATCCAAGCACAAGAAGACGATGATCGCCGCCTTCGTGGTTGCAGTCGTGATCGCTGCTGTGGTCGGCTTCTTTATTGGCAATGGCGGCTTTGGCGGCAAGGGCGTCGGTTCGTCGACCCTGACCGAGGACCAGCTCGATTCGACCGTGGCAAGCTATAGCTACAACGGCAAGAAGAGCGACATCACCGCGCGCGAGGCTATCGAGAGCCAGTACAGCCTCGACACCGTCAAGGACGGCGACGGCAACTACACGGCTCCTTCTGCCGACGTCATCCTGTCCTACGTGCGCAACAAGATTCTGCTCGATGCTGCCGAGGACGAGGGTATTACCGTCTCTTCTAAGGAGATGAAGAAGTACGCCGAGGATTCTATCGGCACTTCTGACTACGACACCATGGCCAAGCAGTATGGCGTCTCCAAGGACCAGGCCAAGCAGATCGTCCGCCAGTCCGCGACGCTGCAGAAGCTCTACAAGAAGAAGGTCGGCGACAGCTCCGCAAGCATGCCGACCGCCCCGACCGAGCCTGCTGACGGCAACGAGGAGACCGCGAGCAAGGACTACGCCGACTACATCATCAACCTTGCCGGCGACGAGTGGGATAGCTCAAAGGGCACTTGGAAGGACGCCGATGGCACCTACGCTAAGGCATTCGCCGACGATGCCTTTACTGCCGATAGCGCTACCTATAAACAGGCCATGACCGCCTATTACACCGCCTACCAGCAGTACTCCTCGCAGGCTTCGAGCGCCAGCTCCAAGTGGACCGAGTATGCTAACGGCCTCTACGCCAAGGCCAACATCAGCATCTACGGCCTGTTTGCGTAAGGGCTGCCCGAGCCACCGAGTGCGTAGCCAAAAAAACTGATAAGCCCGCTAGAACGGATGTCGTTCTAGCGGGCTTATTGCGTTTAGACACTGGTGGTTAGATTATGCCTATTAATCTTTAAGTCCAAAAAGGTTATCGGCTTCATCGTCAGGCATATATTCCAGTACATCGCCCGGTTGGCAGTCGAGTGCTCGGCATATCGCGTCAAGAGTTGAAAAGCGCACGGCAGAAACCTTGCCCGTCTTGATGCGCGACATATTGACCTGGGAGATGCCCACGCGTTCCGCAAGCTCTTTCGATGAGATCTTGCGTTCGGCGAGCATGCGGTCGAGCCGCAGAATAATCATGGATTCCCCCTAGAGCAACTCGTCATCTTGTTTTTGCAGGATACACCCGTACTGGAAGACGCTGGCAATCAGGCTAATAATCAGGCCTGTAAAGAGCATGGAGAGGTCGAGATGCTGGCCGCCAAGCGCATCCGTAAAGCTACCGCCAAATCCTGAGAGTATCAGCCCTGTGACTATGGCACCAAAAAGTTTCACGGCGGCGCCGCCGATAAGGAACAAATGTCCTATTTGACGTAGTATGCGGATGCATTCGAGGTCAAAGGGCCTGCCCGCCTTTTCAATGGCGGAGAAAAACCTGTATGCGCTTAGCGCGATGGCAAGCGCGAGGCATGCCATCATGCCGCTCCCTATGGCAGTATGACCGTCGTGCGCGACAAGCATAAGAGGGGTCTGTTCGTTGGCGCCGACGAGAGCGAGAAATGGCCCTTCGCCAGCCGTAAGCTCTACGGATTGGAGACAGAACCCTTGGGAGAGGCTAGGCAATATGAGTAGAAGTTCGATTGCAATGACTGCGAGGAGTGCCAGAGCGAGCGCCACGATGGTGCAGATTGTGCCCCATTTGCAGTAGCGAGTGAGCTTCCTCAGTTTGGCTATTGCCTGTTCACGGTCGATGGCTTCATTCGATTTGGATACGTTCCAGCGGACCATAGCTCCTCCAACCAATGTCTTGGATGATACTTGTATCTTATATCATACTTAATGATAAACGATAAACAATTACAGATTAGAGTAAGTAATGTTTGTGAGACGAATAGTGAGAGCTATGGCATATTCAGGGAATGGGAGTTTGGAATGCGGGGGGGGGTGGACAAAGAACGATATTTCCTGCAATAGCGCAAATGCTTCATCGGGTCTCCCTAATTCATATGGGAAAACGGCTGCAAACGATTGCAAATAACCGGTGAACGGTCAAAAACTACCGTTCACCGATAATTTCTAAACTGGTTCTAACTGGTATTAAGTCAAAAAGACCAATTCACAAATCTTCACAATGACCTGCATTTTTCCTACACGCTATATTTAGCCGCCCTACGTTGTTTAGACACAGAAAAAGATCCGATCTTTTGCCAACGCATTTCGAAACGGTTTCAAAACCGCAGGTAGAAGTGTTAACGAGCGGTAAACGGTCGATTTATCACCGTGAACGGTGCAAAAACGTTTTACTGTATGAATCAACGAAAGCGACCTCTTCTGTGGTGATATAGTGACAACAACACGTCACGTGGTTACTACCAGTTGAGAGACCACTGGTCTTCAAAGAACGCTTTCTAAGAAGCTTTAAGGGCGAGCGCCCGCTGGCTTCCGAACATCATCGGACTCAGATCGTACACACCTTCGGAAGGGAAATTTGAATGGTTGGCTTTATTCTTACCGGTCATGGACAGTTCGCACCCGGCCTTGCAAGTGCTATCGCTATGGTTGCCGGCGACCAGCCCGCTTTTACCGTCGTTCCTTTTGAGGGCGACCAGGCTGCTTCCTACGGTGAGGATCTCCGCGCCGCTATTACCGCCATGCGCGAGGAGTGCGATGGCGTGCTCGTCTTTACCGACCTGCTCGGTGGTACTCCGTTCAATCAGTCGATGATGATTGCCCAGGATGTCGACAACGTCGAGGTTCTGACTGGCACCAACCTTCCCATGGTTATTGAGCTTCTGTTCCTCCGCGGTAACGCCACGCTCGCCGAGCTTGGCGAGCAGGCCGTGACTGTTGGCCAGACGGGCATCACCGCCCAGACGGTCGCATCCGTTGCCGGCTCCGATGAAGAGGATATCTTCGGCGACGAGGACGGCATCTAATGGCCGATTTCGGAGCCAGTGTTCTGAGTTCCTCGGTAGCTCTTTTGGGCCTGCTTGCCATCATGGGTGTGATTTACACCATCTGGTCGCAAATCAACATGAAGAAGAAGCAGAAGTACTTCAAGGAGCTGCACACCGAGCTCAAGCCGGGTCAGGAGGTTCTTTTCGCCGGCGGTATCTACGGAACCGTCAAGGGCATCGAAGGCGAAAAGGTCCAGATCAAAGTCCGATCCGGTGCCGTCGTAGATGTTTCGCGTTACGCGATTCAGGAGATCAAGTAACTGTCGTCAGCAAATAACGAAAGGAAGCTGATCAACATGGCAGAACCCAACATTCTTCTTACCCGCATCGATAACCGACTGGTCCATGGTCAGGTCGCTACCCAGTGGAACTCCACCCTGGGCTCCAACCTCATCCTCGTCGCCAACGACGATGTGTCGACCAACACCATGCGCCAGAACCTCATGAAGATGGCCGCTCCCGCCGGCGTCGCTACGCGTTTCTTCTCCCTGCAGAAGACCATCGACGTCATTGGCAAGGCGAGCCCGCGCCAGAAGATCTTCATCGTGGCCGAAACACCGGAAGACGTGCTTACGCTCGTCAAGGGCGGTGTGCCTATAAAGAAGGTAAACATCGGCAACATGCACATGTCGGAAGGAAAGCGCCAAGTCGCCACCTCCGTCGCAGTTAACGACGAGGATGTCGCTGCGTTTAAAGAGCTGCAGGAATTGGGGGTGGAGTTGGAGATCAGGCGCGTTCCGAGCACGCCTGTTGAGGACACGAGCAAGCTCTTCTCGTAATCCTCGTGATCCACGTTGTCAGGATTGAAACCCTGACGTTCTGTACGTGAAATCCAAAGTGCGTACATACATTTTGAAAGGAGGAGCAAGATGGAATACTCGATTATCCAGATCGCTCTGGTCTTCGTCGTCACGTTCATCGCGGCAATCGACCAGTTTGACTTCCTCGAGTCTCTCTATCAGCCCATCGTCACCGGCGCCGTCATCGGTCTTATCCTTGGCGACCTCAACACCGGTCTTCTCGTGGGTGGTACCTATCAGCTCATGACGATCGGCAACATGCCGATCGGAGGCGCTCAGCCGCCTAACGCCGTCATTGGCGGCATCATGGCAGCCATTCTCGCTATCGCTACGGGTCTCGAGCCCAACGCGGCAGTCGGCCTTGCCATTCCGTTCGCTCTGCTTGGTCAGCTCGGCGTTACCCTGGTCTTCACGCTTATGTCCCCGCTTATGTCCACGGCCGATAACATGGCTCATAACGCGGACACCAAGGGCATCGAGCGCCTGAACTACTTCGCCATGGCTCTGCTCGGCCTGATCTTCGCTGTCGTCGTCACCCTGTTCTTCATCGCTGGCGCTACCATTGGTCAGACCATCGCTTCCGCCATCCCGACTTGGCTGCAGACCGGTCTGTCCGCTGCAGGCGGCATGATGCGCTTCGTCGGCTTCGCCGTCCTGCTCAAGGTTATGATGAACCGCGATATGTGGGGCTTCTTCCTCATGGGCTTTGGCCTCGCGCTCATCACCGTTGCCAACGATTCGCTGGCAACCCCTGCTCTGCTCATCCTCGCTCTCATCGGCTTCGGCATCGCTTTCTGGGACTTCCAGCAGCAGACCGAGCTGAAGGGTGCAGCTGTTTCTGACGGAGGTGACTTCGAAGATGGCATCTAATGAGTATGTGATCCCGGAGCACTACGAGGATCTCACTCCTGCTCCGCAGCTCGACCAGAAGACCCTCAACAAGATGGCTTGGCGCTCCTGCTTCCTGCAGGCATCGTTCAACTACGAGCGCATGCAGGCCGCTGGCTGGCTTTACTCCATCATCCCCGGTCTGGAGAAGATCCACACCAACAAGAACGACCTCGCGGCTTCCATGAGCCACAACCTGGAGTTCTTCAACACCCACCCGTTCCTCGTCACCTTTGTTATGGGTATCGTGCTTTCGCTCGAGCAGAACAAGGTTGACATCCCCACGATCCGCGCCGTCCGCGTCGCCGCAATGGGCCCGCTCGGTGGTATCGGTGACGCCCTGTTCTGGCTGACGCTCGTGCCTATCACGGCCGGCATCACCTCCAACATGGCCATCAACGGCAACGCCGCTGCGCCGATCATCTTCCTGGTGATCTTCAACGTCGTCCAGTTCGCTCTGCGCTTCTGGCTCATGAACTGGTCCTACAAGCTTGGCACCAGCGCTATTGACGCTCTGACTGCCAACATGCAGGCCTTCACGCGTGCCGCTTCCATCATGGGCGTCTTCGTCGTCGGTTGCCTGGTCGTCACCATGGGTGGCACCCAGATCAACCTCCAGATCCCCAACGGCACCACCCGTGGCCTCTCCGCTACTACCGTGATCGTCTCCGAGAAGGAGGCCGAGAACTTCACCGGTATGGAGGGCATCGATACCGAGACCGCTGAGGCCGGTACCATCGCCATGACCGATAAGGACGGCAACGCCCTTACCGCTTCCGATGCCGACGGCAACGCTGTCGAGTGCGGCGTCACCGATCTGGGCAACGGCATGGAGTCCGTTACCTACGGCACCGTCACCGAGGATCCGGTCAACTTCTCCGTTGCCGACACCCTCAACACCATCGTCCCGAAGCTCGTCCCGCTTATGCTTACGCTGCTGCTTTACTACATGTTCGCTAAGCACAGCTGGACCCCGACCAAGGGCATTCTGCTGCTCTTCGTCCTGGGCATCCTGGGCGCTGGCCCGCTTGGTCTCTGGCCGAGCATCTGGTAAGGCTCTAGCTTGAGGGGTGTGTCCCTACGCGGCTCACACCCCGACCCCTTAAGCCATGTGTATGTTAAAAGCCGCGTGCTCGAAAGAGCGCGCGGCTTTTGTTTTCTTGATGATTCGGGTGTGGCAGACAGATAATGCTAAACACCCTAGGTAGTTAGCCGAGTTTGAGAAAATGGGAGGATAGGATGGCGATCGGAGCGCGTAAGCAACCGCTGTACGATCAGCTGGTCGATATTCTGACCGAAAAGATTGACCATGAATATCGCGCCGGTGACATGATTCCTTCCGAGCGCGAACTTTCGGAACGCTATGGCCTCTCGCGCACTACGGTACGCCTGGCTCTGCAGGAACTGGAGCGTTTGGGACTGGTGGTTCGGCAGCACGGTCGCGGTACCTTTGTGACCGACCGTTCGGCAAAGGCAACCAATCTTATGCAGTCCTACAGTTTTACCGAGCAGATGCGCGCGATGGGTCGCGACCCCGAGACCACGATTCTCGAGTTTTGCGAGATGGAGGCCGATAAGAATCTGGCCGAGCATATGGGATTACGTATCGGTGATCGCATTTTTAAGCTCAAGCGCCTTCGTTCTGCCGACAACATGCCCATGATGGTCGAACGTAGCTATCTACCGGTTCGTCAATTTCTGTCCCTAAAGCGACCGCTGCTGGAGCGTAAGCCGCTTTACGATGTGATTGAGCAGGACTTTCAGCAAAAGATACGCGTGGCCGAAGAGGAGTTTTATGCGAGCATAGCCCGTCCCACCGATGCCCATCTTTTGGGAATTGTCGAGGGTTCGCCTGTGCTCGATTTGGTCAGGACTACGTATAACGAGTCAAACGAGGTTGTGGAGTATACGCTCTCGGTTGCTCGTGCCGATCAGTTTAAATACAAGGTTTACCACCAGCGTGGCGACTAGTGTTCACATCGTTTCCATGTGATGATTCTTTGCATTTAACTGGTTACTACCAGATAACCAACTGAAGTGTATAATTGCACGTCAGAGGATTACTTCTAGAGAGAGGTATTAGAAATGTTCGAGAAGAGTGTCGAGGAGCTCACCGAGCTCGGCGCCCAGATCACCACGGCCGAGATTGCTCAGCAGCCCGAGCTCTGGCGTGATACGCTCAACATCTATCGCGAGAACAAGGAGGCCATCGAGGCCTTTCTGGCCGAGGCTCGCGCTATGGGCGAGGGCCGTCTGTCCGTTGTCTTTACCGGTGCCGGTACGTCCGACTATGTTGGCGATACCTGCGCCCCGTACCTGCGTCACGCTGGCAACACTGATCTCTACGACTTTAAGCCCATCGCCACGACCGACATCGTGAGCGCCCCGCGCGACTTCCTGCGCGCCGAGGATCCCACGCTCGTGGTTTCCTTTGCCCGTTCTGGCAACAGCCCCGAGAGCCTTGCCGCCGTTGCCGTTGCCAAGGAGCTCGTCCACAACGTCAAGTTCCTTAACATCACCTGCGCTCCCGAGGGCAAGCTCGCCGTCGAGTCCGCTGATGACCCCAATGCGCTGACGCTGCTCATCCCGCGCGCCAACGACAAGGGCTTCGCCATGACCGGTTCTTACACCTGCATGACCCTGCTCTCTACCCTCATCTTTGACGAGGCTTCCGACGAGCAGAAGGCCGAGTGGGTCGAGACCATCGCCAAGATGGGCGAGGAGGTCATCGATCGTGAGCCCGAGGTCGCCGATTACCTGGCTGGCGACTTCAACCGCGTGACCTACTTGGGTTCCGGCTCCTTCGGGGGCCTTGCCCAGGAGAGCCAGCTCAAGATCCTCGAGCTCGCTCACGGTCTGGTCGCTACTTCCTACGACACCTCCATGGGTTATCGTCACGGACCCAAGTCCTTCGTCGACGACAAGACCCTCGTGTTCGTGTTCGTCAACAACGATGCCTACACCCGTCAGTACGATATCGACATCCTCAACGAGATCGGTGGCGACGAGATCGCTCAGCACACCGTTGCCGTTCAGCAGGATGGCGCTACCGTCTACGAGGGCGAGTCCTTCACCTTTAAGGGCTATGAGGCACTCCCCGAGGGCTACCTTGCCCTGCCGTTCGTGATGTTTGCCCAGGCCATCAGCCTGCTCAACTCCGTGCGCGTGGGCAACACGCCCGATACGCCGAGCCCCACTGGCACGGTCAACCGCGTGGTTAAGGGCGTGACGATTCACCCCTTCACCGCTTAATCGCGTCCCCCCTGTAAGGGCGCCCGTCCGCTCATAACGGCGGGCGGGCGCTTTCTGTTTTTACTAGGACCGGGTATAAGCATCACCACAGTCAACTGCTTTAGAAGCAAGGAGTGCATATGAGCACGTACGCAATTAAGGCTGACAAGTTCTTCTTGCCGGCAGGTCCGCAGCTGGGCGGCTATCTTATGGTCGAGGATGGCGTCTTTGGCGCCTGGCAGGCCGACAAGCCCTCTTGCGAGATTAAGGACTACACGGGATCGTGGATCGCACCGGGTATGGTCGATACCCACATCCATGGCTTCTACAACCACTCAACTACTGACAACGATCCCGAGGGTATCGATATCAGCTCGACCGAGCTCGCCCGTCGCGGTACCACCAGCTGGCTGCCCACGACGTTCACCGATGGCGTCGAGCAGATCAAGGACGCCTGTGCCGCTATTGCCCAGGCTGACGAGGGCCGCGGCCCCGACTTCTGCGGTGCTCGCATTCAGGGCATCTACCTGGAGGGCCCCTTCTTTACCATGAAGCACGTGGGCGCACAGAACCCCGCTTACCTGATCGACCCCTCCGAGGAGGTCTTCGACCAGTGGCAGGAGGCTGCCGGCGGACGTATCGTTAAGAGCGCCATGGCCGCCGAGCGCGATGGTGCTGCTGCCTATGCTGCCGCCCTGAACGCTAAGGGTGTCGTGACCAGCATCGGTCACTCTGATGCCACGTATGACGAGTGCGTCGCCGCCATCAATGCCGGTGCTAGCTGCTTTACGCACACCTATAACGGCCAGCGCGGTCTGCATCACCGCGAGCCCGGTGTTGTGGGCGCTGCTATGACCACCCCCGAGACCTACGCCGAGATTATCTGCGACGGCAAGCATGTGAACCCCGCCGCTATCAAGGCACTGCTGCAGGCTAAGGGCTGGCAGCATACGGTGCTCATCACCGACTGCTTGGGCTGCGGCGGCATGCCCGAGGGCAGCTACACCAGTGGCGGTATGGACGTTATCATGAAGGACAACCTGTGCTGGCTCGCCGACGGCAAGAGCATTGCCGGCTCGGTGCTCACGCTTGCCCAGGGCGTCAAGAACATTGTCGACTGGGGCATTGCCAGCGCCGATATCGCCATTCGCATGGCAACCGAGGTGCCGGCTCGCTCCGCGCACATCGAGGATAAGTGCGGCAGCATTATGCCGGGTCGCGATGCCGACTTTGTCGTATTCGACCACGAGCTCACCCTCGTCGAGACGTATGTTGGCGGCCAGAGCGTCGGCAACGCCTTTACCGAGTAACGATAGAAAAAGACGGCGGGCCCGAATCTGCTCGGACCCGCCGTATGGGTTAAACGCTCAAAAGCACCTTCACAGTTACAGCTTGTTAGCGATCTTCTTTGCTGTGCGCTTGACGCCGGCCACAAGACCTCCCGCAGGATGCTCCTTTTCGTAGGCTAGACGCTTCTCGCGCTTGGCATACTCTTCGACGATGATATCGCCGTACTCGTCTTCGATTTTGTCGAAGAAATCGACGGCGCCCTTAATTTCCTCGGCGGTTGGGTGTCCCTTTTGGACGCCGCCGGTAATCTTGAACGGTCCCCACGTGTCAAAACCGGGACAGCCGTAGACGCCCATAAATATGGCCTGTCTCATGCGGCAGATGCCATCGATATCCTTGCCGTACCACTTGTTTTTGCCACCGTAGGTCATAAGGCCAAACACCTTGTCCTGCGGCTGCAGCACGTTGGTGAGCACGCGTGCCATATCTTTGTCGATCTCGGAGTAATAAATGCCCGTAGCGACACCGATTAGATGATATTCGTGCAGGTCGGGATACTCGTTTTTTCCGAGCGTTTTTACATCGAGGGTATCGATCTCGGGGTGCGCCTCAACGATGGCGTCCACGAGCTTTTTCGTATTGCCGTGGTGACGCGAGGCGTAGAGGATGATGGTTCGCATAAGAAGGCCTTTCAGCTGTAATGACGTCAATGTCTGTATGGTACCCCGTTGCATGGCTAGGATACCGGGCGCATCGATGAACATGCGGGTTTGTCCTTTGGTTAGGGCCGAGACGGGTACTTGCGAGCAAAAAGCAGTTGTTCGAAAGGATGGGCAATGGAATACGCTCTCTCCAACGATTCGATCTCTATCAAGGTTTCCACAGCCGGCGGCTCGTTTACCTCGATTGAGGCCGACGGTCGCGAGTATTTGTGGCAGGGCGATCCTGCCGTGTGGTCCGGCCAGGCGCCGATTTGCTTCCCGATTTGCGGAGGTCTGCGCGACGGCAGCGCCATGACGTTCGCCGGGCATCATGTGAAGCTCGCCCGTCACGGGTTTGCGCGCAAGCAGGAGTGGAAACTGCTGAGCCAAAGCACGAACGAGCTGGCTGTGTGTCTGGCATCCGAGGATAACGCTGCATTGCTGAAAGATTATCCGTATCCGTTCAAGCTCGTCGCCCGCTATACGCTTGAGGACGCTGCCGTGCGTGTCTCCTATGAGGTCACCAATGAGGGCACCGAGGACATGCCGTTCTTTATCGGTGGACATCCTGGCTTTAGGTGCCCACTCGACGAGGGTGAGGCCTATACGGACTACGAGCTGCGCTTTGAGAAGGACGAGGCTGCGGAACTCTGCACTGCCGTTCCCTCGACTGGATTGATCGATGTGGACAGGCGTTCCAAGAATCCCATGGTGGGAAAGACGCTGCCTCTGTCGCATGAGCTCTTCGATTTTGCGGAGACCATCTTTGACGTGCTCGAGAGCCGTCAGGTCACGCTTTCCAAGAAGGGCGAGGACAAGGGTGTTCGCCTGAGCTTTGAGGGCTTCCCGTATCTTATTGTGTGGAGTAAGCCCGAGGGTGATTTTGTGGCAGTTGAGCCCTGGGGTGGCCTTTCGACCTGTTCCGATGAGGATGACGTGCTTGAGCATAAGCGCGGCTGCCTGATCGCCAAGCCCAAAGAAACCATCGTGCGCTCGTTCACGATCGAGATTCTGTAATTCCGTTTTGTCGACTCGTATCGCGAGGCACAAGGAGCCTGCGAGATAAGGAGCTAAAAATGATCCTCACCGTTACGATGAACCCGTCTGTCGATACGCGCTATCAGCTCGATGAGCTCGTTATCGACGACGTCAACCGTGTGACGCCCGAAAAGACCGCCGGCGGCAAGGGCCTCAACGTGGCCCGTGTGCTGGGTCAGCTGGGCGACGACGTTGTGGCAACCGGTCTGCTCGGCGGCCACATGGGCGCCTATATGGCGGAACTCATGGATGCCAACGGTATTAAGAATGATTTTGTGCCCATTAAGGGCGAGACTCGTATCTGCCTCAATATCCTTCATGCTGGCAACCAGACCGAGTTGCTCGAGAGCGGCCCGACGATAGTCCCCGAGGAGCTCGATGCCTTTACCGCCAAGTTCGCCGAGCTTGCGAGCAAGGCCGATGTCGTTACCATCTCGGGTTCGCTGCCCCGCGGCGTCGAGGCGGACTACTACGCCAAGATCACGGGCATTGCCGAGAACGCCGGCGCCAAGGTGCTGCTCGATACCTCGGGTGCTTCGCTTGAGGCTGCGCTCAAGTCCGAGGTCAAGCCTGAGCTGGTTAAGCCTAACCTGACCGAAATTAACGGCCTTCTGGGCACGAGCTTTACCACCGACGATGTGGACGAGCTTCGCGCCGCGCTCGCCTCTGATGCCCGCTTCTCCGATATCCCCTGGGTCGTCGTGTCCATGGGTGCCGCCGGTTCCGTGGGCTTCCATAACGGCCGCGCGTTCCGCGCCAAGACCCCCGATATCCCCGCCGTTAACGCTACGGGCTCTGGCGATTCTACCATTGCCGGCTTCGCGCACGCCATCGCAGCCGGCGCGGATGATGAGACGGTGCTGCGTACCGCCAATACCTGCGGCAAGCTCAATGCCATGGATCCTATGACTGGCCACTTGGTCATGGATCGTTGGGACGAGGTCTACAACGGCGTTGTCGTGACCGAGCTGTAGGAGCTTGTGCTGCGGCCCCGGCATCGCTTGCTAGCTCATGTCGACGACAAGTGCAGTAGCATTATGCCGGGGCACGACTCCGACTTTGTCGTGTTCAGTCCCGACCTTACCCTGGTCGAGACGTATGTGGGCGGCAACAGCTTTGGTAATGCGTTTGCCGAGTAGCCGCCAAGGAAACGATCCGAGAGGGGATTTAGATGATTTACGGTGCATTGGGCGATATCGAGGAGTATCGCGGAATGCTCAAGGGCCTCGACGTGCTGATCGACTGGCTCGAGGAGAACGACCCGGCGCAGCTCGAGGTCGGCAGCCATCCGATTCTGGGCGACAAGGTCTATGCGAACGTCATGGCTCCCACGACGCGTCCCGAGGCCGAGGCTCACTATGAGACGCATCAGCGCTATCACGACCTGCAGATCGATGTCGAGGGTCGCGAGGCCTTTAAGGTTGCCACGGGCAGCCTGACGTTGGTTCAGGAGTTTGACGAGAAGGACGACTACGATCTGGTCGATTCCGACGCTTCGATCGCCGGCGATCTTGCCGACGACAAGTTCGCGCTGTTTGTTGCCGGCGAGCCTCACATGCCCACGCTCGAGTTCCCGGGCGATGGCGCACAGCCGGTCAAAAAGATTTGCTTTAAGCTGCTTGCAGATGCTTACTGGGAGGAGTAGCGAGCTGCTCGGTTGAGTTGTTCGTCTGATGGCGTGATTCCCCTAGGGAAATCACGCTAGGACCCCGCCAAACATGTTTTCCCTAGGGGAATCACGTTTGGCGGGGCTTTCTGTTTTTGAGCAGGAAGCGATCGACGTGGTGATGCTTGGGTTGGCGTATGCGCACTCAAAATCGGCAACAAAAAAGCCGCCCGAAGGCGGCTATCTTGTGCAATGGAGCCAGCGACCGGGCTCGAACCGGTGACCCCCGCTTTACGAGAGCGGTGCTCTACCAACTGAGCTACGCTGGCGGCCATGTGGTGACGCAACGGAGGCGTCAACGGTTGTCTATGATACGGGACATCACACATCCGCGCAAGTGTTCTGACGGCTTTTCTCGCTTTAAATGCACTAATATTGGAAACGCGATGTCTTGCTCTTACGGGTCTCAAACAGAATGGGGCTGCCATGGCTCAACCCAGGATCCTTCTTACACGTATCGATGATCGGTTTATTTACGGGCAAGACGTTGAGCTGTGGAACGAGGCTGTGGGTTCCAACCTCGTCCTAATCGTGAACGACGAGATTGCGGCGGATTCGCGCAAGTGGGCGCCTATGAGGGTCGCGGCGCCCGATGGCGTGTGGACGCGGTTTTTCTCGGTGCAAAGGACCATTGACATCATTCATACCGCAACGCCGCGCCAATGGATTCTCATCATGGTGGCGTCGCCCGCCGATGCACTCACGCTGGTCAAGGGCGGTGTGCCGATCACCAAGATTAGCATTGGCCATATGCAGGCAGGGGAGGGCAAGCGCTCTGTAACGCCTGCCGTTGCCGTAAGCGATGCAGATACCGCCGCCTTTAAAGAGCTGCAAGCGCTCGGCATAGAACTAGAAATCCGCTACCTCCCCAGCTCCAATCCCGACCCCATCGGCAATCTGTTCAACTAGTCATTGGGGACACCCTTGGCACTTGGGGACGTTCCTTTTGTGCCGGCCTTTTAGGAACGTCCCCAAGTGCCGGCAGATTGGGACAGTCCTCCTCGTCTGGCAGTGAAGACTGTCTCCAATGACTAGGTGGCAAAGCGCCCGTCGGCGGTGCCGGCGGGCGCTGGTGTGCGATATGTCGCGTTGTGGGCCTAGTGCCTCATAAAGTGGTATTCGATCACATTGCTGTATGGGTGACCCGGGCCCACAATGCCCTGCGGGAACAGCGGCTGGTGCGGCGTGTCGGGGTACATCTCTGCCTCGAGGGCAAAGCCGGCGCCCCAGCTATAGTTGGCATCGTCCTTGGCGTGCTCGTCGCCCAGCCAATTGCCAGTGTAGAGCTGCACGCCCGGGGCGGTGGTGTAGTAGTCCAGCTCGCGGCCGGTCCACATCTCCTCGACATGCAGGGCGCGGCGCAGGTTGCGACCGTATTGATAGTCATCGATGCACAGGCAGTGGTCGTAGCCGCGTGCCTGCTTAATCTGCGGATCGTCGGCCTCCATGCCAGGCGCGATGGGGCGCAGCTCACGGAAGTCAAACGGCGTGCCCTCGACCGGAGCAATCTCGCCGGTGGGGATGTTCTGCTCGTTGATGGGCAGGTAGTGGGCAGCGTTAGCAACAAAGAAGTGCTCACAGTCCATTCCGGCGTTATGGCCGGCAAGGTTAAAGTACGTGTGGTTGGTCATGGCCACGTAGGTGGCGCGGTCGCTCTCGCAGCCGTATTCGATACGGAAGCAGCCGGTGCGCGTCACGGTAAACACGGCCGTAAAGGTGCGGTTGCCGGGAAGACCCAGCTCACCGTCCTCAAGCGAGGTGGTCATGCGCACGGCATTGTGGACCTCGTCGAGCTCAACGTCCCACACGCGCTTGTGCAGGCCGTGCTCAAGGTCGCTGTGCAGGTTGTTGACGCCCTCGTTGGCCGGCATATGCCAGTCCGTGCCGGCGATGGTGATCGTGGCACCCGCAGTGCGGTTGGCCACGGGGCCGATGGTCGCGCCAAAGCAGGCGGGGTTGTCAAAGTAATCCTCGAGCTTATCGAAGCCCAGCACCACATCGCGCACGTTGCCGGGGATGTCGGGCACGTCGATGCCCAGCACGGTGGCGCCAAAGTCCATAATGCGAACGCAGATCTCGGGCCCGTTGAGGGTGTAACGATGAACGGGGGTACCGCACGGCGCGGTGCCGAAAAGCTCGGAAGTGATCATTTGGTTCCTAACATCGAGGTATTTCCGACAAACTGTAGCGCGAACAGGCGAGATTATCACTACACCCCACTAAAGCAGGGGGTATTTTTCTCAAAAAAGTGATGATTGAGCTGTACGGGCGTTCATTTTTGACACGCACGGGTCTGATACAATTTGTTCGTTACTGTTTGAATGATATGCACGCATAGAACGGCGAGGATTCATCGTGATTAAGGCAGAGCGACAGGATAGGGTTCGTCAGCTGCTCGAGGAGCAGGGCACGGTCTCGGTCAAGGAGATTTCGGATGCACTGGGTGTCTCGGATATGACGATCCGCCGCGATCTCGAGGAGCTTGCGAGCCTGGGCGAGATCGAGCGCGTGCACGGTGGAGCCCGCAGTGCGCAGGGCCGTCCACATGCTATGTTGCGCCATGAGTATTCGCACAGCGAAAAGCGCACCAAGCATGCCGAGGAAAAGTTGCAGATCGCGCGCCGCGCCGTGGAGCTCATCGAGGAGGGCTCGACCATCTTTTTGGGTACGGGCACCACGGTTGAGCAGATGGCCTCGATGCTGCCGGCATTTCGTCTGCGCATCGTGACCAATTCGCTTTCGGTGTTTAACCTGCTCGAGGCGCGCGAGGACTGCGACCTGTGCCTAGTGGGCGGCATGTACCGTCGCCGTACCGCCGCTTTTGTGGGACCAACGGCCGAGGATACCCTGCGTGCGCTGGGTATCGACGCGGCGTTTATCGGCGCCAACGGCATTCTGGATGGCGACGTGTCTACGTCTAATATGGATGAGGGTCGTATCCAGCAGCTCGCCTTTAGCAAGGCCGACTCGCGCTATCTGATCGCCGACTCCAGTAAGATCGGCAAGCGCGACTTCTACACCTTCTGCCGTCTGGACAGCCTGGACGCCGTGGTGTGCGAGCCGGGCATCGCCGCCGAGGATCGCGCCGCCATCGAGGAACTCACGCAGGTCATTTGCTAGCTAGCGCTGCAAGCGATACATCTGCCCCCTGCCGGCGCGGGGGTACCGCTTTACAATGACGCGTAAATAACTTTGGGCAACAAGGATGAGGCTATTCTGGGATATGACTAGACTCCGTATTTCGTCTTTATGTCCCTTGAGAATGAATCGTAGTCTTCATAGAGCCCCTCTCTGCTTTCATCCTCGGCGTGGTTTACACGTTCAAGGAGCTTATCCTTTGGAGCCTCTTTTGTTATTGCGGCCTCGCTATCGGGTAATGTGGATTGCAAGAATAGTTCTAGAGCATGGACGTCTTTGAGTATGTAGCCCGTCGAACGACCCGCTCCTGTTTTTTCGATTGCGCTGCAACTAACAAGCTGACCGAGGGTTCGTTTAACGGTAACCTCGCTGATATCGGGGCAGTTGGATCGGATGTCGGATTTCTTAATGACACCGGGTCTCTGTTGAAATAGAACGGCGATGCGCGCTTGCTTCGACATGGGACGAGTGCTTGATTCAATTAAGGTACGCTGCTCGAGCTGTCGGTAGGCGGCCAGGGTTGTTCCGAGCATGAAACGGATAAAGGGTGCTTCGGTGTTTTGATTTTCATTCCATCCAGCGGAGCTTGCAGCGAGGGCGTTGTAGTAGAGCGCCTTGTTGTCTTCAATAAGTCGTTCGATGCTGATGTAACGCGCAACGTCGTATCCAGTCTTTTCGAGTAGCAGCGTTGTAAGGAGCCGGCTCATCCTGCCATTGCCATCGTTGAAGGGATGAATGCTGACAAAATCGAAGATGAAGCGGAATGATATAAGGAGGGGGTCGCAAACTTGACGAGATAAGGCGTCGTTGAGGGACCGACAGGCTTCTTCGATAAGTCCGGGGGTTGCTAGGGCCGAAGGCGGCCTAAAGCGCACAAATCGATTGCCTTGATCGTCGATGGAGATGATTTCGTTATCGCTATCTTTCCAATGGCCCCCATACGAGATTGCTGTGTGTACCATGAGGTCACGATGCAACTGCAGAATGACCGATGGCGTTACGGGAATGGAATCGTGTTGCTCGTGAATAAGCGACAGCACATCTCGGTATCCAGCGATTTCTTCCTCTGCGCGGGAGCTTGGCTTGGCGGAATACGCCATGATCGCTTTGAGTCTTTTTTGGGTGGTAACAATTCCTTCAAGTCCGTTGGAGGATTGGGTGCTTTGGATCTTAGCTTCCTCCATAAGGGACGATAGAAGTTCGGGTTTGACTTGACTCAGAGCAAGCTGTCGGCCTTTATGCTCGCGTATCGAGAGGAGGAGGTTGGTGATTGGAGTTGCTTCGAGTTCCGCTGGGACTGTGGTGTAATCGAACTGGCGCATGCGGCTCCTTTCGGTATCACGAACACACTTTCGATATCATAATATCATTAAATGATACCGAAAGTATGTTCGTGATACCGAAAACTAGAAACCATGCTTCATAACTGCTTGGAAAGTTTGGATTTGACTATCTTATTGTCTTGATCTGTAACATCTAGACGGTCAAAAGTGGTCTACATGTTACAGATCGAGATTGTTCGGCCCGGGCCACCCGTTCGTCTAAATCTGTAACAGCTAGGGCCGAAATACTCGACTAGATGTTACAGATCGAGACGAATGATCCGCTCGGGCCCACCAAAACAAAAAAGCCGCATGCGAACCCATGGAGGGATTCGTATGCGGCCGACAGGGGGTATGCGGCAAAAGTTAGGCCATGAGCAGGCCGGTCTCCGCGACGTTCTTGTACCAGTACGCGCTTGCCTTGGGATAGCGCTTCTGGGTCTCAAAGTCGATGTAGAACAGGCCGTAACGCTTGTTATAGCCGTTGGTCCAGGAGAACTGGTCCTGCAGCGACCACACGAAGTAACCGTCGACGTTCACGCCGCCGTCGATTGCCTTGAGGATCCATGCGAGATGCTGGCGCATATAGTCGATGCGAGGGGCGTCGTCGATAAAGCCATCCTCGAAGTCGTCCTTATAGCCCATGCCGTTCTCGGTGATGTAGATCTTCTTGTAGTTGGGGTAATCGTTCTTAATACGCAGCAGCAGGTCGTAGAGGCCCTCGGGATAGATGATCCAGTCCCAATCGGTGGTGGGTACGCCTTCGCGCACGCATGACTCGCCCACGCCCTTGAGGAACCAGCGCGAGGAGCCCTTGTCACCGGTGCCATTGTGGTTGATGTCATTTTCGCCCTCGGCGGCACGCAGGAACTGGCACTTGTAGGTGTTGACGCCCAGGCAATCGTTGTAGGGGAGCGCGGCGGTCAGCGCGGCGATGTCCTCGTCGCGGACGTCGAGCTCGCCGCCGGCGATATGGGACAGCTTGGTCGCAGCCTCCATCGTGTCGGCGGCATAGTGGCCGCGGAAGGTGGCGTCGAGTACCCAGCGGTTGTTGATGACGTCGGCCATGCGAGCTGCCTCGCAGTCGGCGGCGTTGTTGGGGTCGAGGGGATACTTGGGCTCCAGGTTCTGGACAATGCCGATCTCGCCCTCAAAGCCACCCTCATGGAAGGCGACGACGGCCTTGGCGTGGGCCACCATCATGTTGTGCATGAGCTGGAAGGCCTTGTCCAGGCGATACTTCTCGCCGTGCGGCCAGTTGCCGACGATAAAGCTGCCCTCGGCGGTCGCGGGAATCTCGTTAAAGGTAAACCAGTGCTTGACCTCGGTGAACTCGGCAAAGCAGAACTTGGCGTACTCGACAAAGGCGTCGATCGTCGTGCGCGTCAGGAAGCCCTCGCCGCCGTTCTGGTAAAAGGCCTCGGGCGTATCAAAGTGATCGAGCGTGACATAGGGGATAACGCCGGCTTTATTGCAGGTGGCAAAGAGCTCGTGATAGAAGGCAACACCCTCGGGGTTAATCTCACCAGTGCCGCTGGGGAAGATACGGCTCCAAGCGATGGAGACACGAATGCCGTTGATGCCGAAGCGCTGGCACAGGTCGATATCGACCGGGTACTTGTTGTAGAAATCGCTTGCGGGGTCGGGGGAGAAACGGCCCTGAGCAGCCAGGAAATCGTCCCAGGGCACTTTGCCCTTGCCGTGTGTACGGGTCTCGCCCTCAACCTGGTAAGCAGCGGTGGCGCCGCCAAACACAAAGCCGTCGGGGAACTGCATGGGGTTGGTCATGAGTCATCCTTTCTGTGGGATACGAATAGGGAGAGGTGCCCGAACCGGGAATCCGGGCACCAACAGAGGGAGGAACTAGTCGAGGTTCTCGCGGAGCCACTTGATGGCGCCAGCGGGGTCGCGAGTAAGGTCGATATATTCCTTACCGCGGGGAGCGAGCAGCTTAATGCCCAGGCGATCGGTGTCGGCCTTCATGTCGTTGTAGTAGCTACGAACCTGCGGGGCGAGCACGATGACGTCGTACTGATCCATGATGGCAGTGTGCTGACCATAGGCGCCTGCGGAGGAAGCGATGTTCTCTCCGGTCTGCGCGGCACCTTCCTTGATGGCGTTGGCGAGCATGGCAGAGGTGCCGGCGCCGGCGCACAGGACGAGGACCTTCAGGCCATCGACATCCTTCTTGGCGGATGCATCGGCAGCGGGCTCGGGCTGATCGGCGACAGGCTCGCTGCCGGCGGCGGCAGCGGTCGTCTCGACGGAAACGGTAGCCTGCTCGACAGCGGGCGCAGGGGCGTTGGCGGCGATGGCAGCGGCACCATCGGACTCGAGACCCAGCTCGGCGGCGCGCTCGGCCTCCTGGTCGCAGAGCAGCTTATCGTATGCCTTCAAGAACGGCAGGTAGATGATGGCGTCCAGCAAGATGATGATCGCGACAAATACCAGGGCGATAAGCTGGAAGTTCGTGGTGATGAAGATGCCGATGGGGGCAGGGGTAGCCCAAGGCACCACGAAGGAGAAGCCGTTCATGCCCACGTTGTCGATAAAGAACTTGGCAACACTTACGTTGGCACAGCCGGCGGCAACAAAGGGGATGAGCATGTAGGGGTTAAGGATCATCGGCGCGCCAAAGAGCAGCGGTTCGTTGACGGCGAAGGCAACAGGAACGATCGAGGCCTTACCGACGGCTTTGAGCTGCTTGGACTTCATAAAGAGAATCAGCAGAAGCGGCACGATGAACGTGGCGCCGGTGCCGCCGAACTCACCCACGAGCGACATGTTAAAGGTGAGGGAGTGGGCGGGGTGGCCGCCGGCCAGCAGAACCTGCAGGTTCTCAGCCTGGTTGGCAAGACGGATGGGGTCGATGCCCGGCTGGACGATCGAGGGGCCGTGGACACCGATGAACCAGAAGAACGCGGTGGCTGCCTGGATAAGGATAAGGCCAGGATAGGTTTCTGCCGCAGTGAAGAGCGGGGAGAGCAGCTTGATGAGCAGCTCGGAGAACGGAACGCCCATGAGGTTGCGCACGACAACATCGATGATGCCGCAGATGATGACAGCGCCGCCAAAGGGGATGATGTCGCGGAAGTTCTGAGCGATGGCGCCCGGAACCTCCTTGGGCAGCTTAATGGTCAGATCGCGCGAGACGCAGAACTTATAGACCCACACGGTAATGAACGCGGCGATATAGGCCGAGAACAGGCCGCGCGTACCCATGCTGGTGCAATCGAAGACAGAAAGCTCGGAGCCGTCGAACTTGGTGGTGAACTGCGTAACAGCGAGCAGCAGCATGCTGCACTGGGCGGCAACCATGGTGGAGCCGTCGTTGAGCACCTTGCCGGCGGGCATGCGACGGTTCATGGAAGCCGTAAAGTTCTTGGCGGTGGTGCCGGCAACCATGATGCCCATGACGCCCATGGTGAAGTTGTACAGCTTGTTGCACCAGTCGATGAGCGGCTGGGGCAACGTGATTCCAACTACGCCGGGAAGGGTGGCGATCAGCAGAAAGATCGAAGAGGTAAGGACGATGGGCATGCACCCAAGGAATCCGTCTTTGATGGCCTGGAGGTAGACATTCCTCGAGATCTTCTCAAAGAACGGTTGATGCTTCTCGAGCATCTTTACGATGGCGTCCATAGAGCTCCTTTGCTACTTGATGCGCGATGCATGTGGATGGAACTGGTCGTCGATGGATGGTCAGGACTGCCCGGAAGCCTTCCTGCTTAAGGAAGGCATTGCGAAATGACAACGTTGTCATTTCGTTAATGACAACGTAAGACATTTTTGGAAGAGCAACAAGGATATACGGGCGAGCGGTCGATATTGTCCGGTGAATGGTTGATTTATCAGTCAGGCAGGTAGTGTATGCTAGAACGCAAAAAAACAAGCGATAGAGAACCGAGTGGAGAAGCAGTGGCAACGATGGACAAGAAAAACGTCTCGATGAACGATGTGGCGATTGCCGCGGGTGTTTCTCTCAAGACGGTGTCGCGCGTGATCAACGAGCCCGATAGCGTGCGAGAGTCGACACGCGATAAGGTCCATTCCGCAATGGAGGCGCTCGGGTTTCGAACCAACTTTGCCGCGCGTTCGCTCAAGTTGGGCCGTTACGGGTGTATCGGCGTGGTGCTGTTTCACTTGTCGGGCGGCGCCGTGGACATGATTGACGGTATTGCCGATGCCGCCGAAGAGCGGGGCTTTGCTCTCACGATGATCAAAAAGCGGGCGGGGGAGAAGATGACCCTTGCCGATGCGGCGCACAGAATGTCGCAGCTTCCCGTCGACGGCATGATTTTCAACCTGCGTCAGATGGTCGATGACTTTGATGCCTTTGAGGCACCGAAGGACCTCAAGACGGTGATTATTACGCCGATGGAGCATCCTACCTGCTCCACCGTCAGTGACGACCAAGAGGGCGGCGCGCGCATGGCGTGCGAGTACTTCTTGAATCACGGGCACAAGAACGTGTACTTCGTTTCTGGTAAAAAAGAGTCACTGTCGAGCCAGTGCCGTATGAAAGGTTGGCGAGCGGCACTCGAGGCGCGTGGCATTGAGCCGCCCGAGCCTCTGCAAGGCGATTGGAATGCGGATAGTGGCTATGCCGCGGGCCTTGTGCTTGCCGATAAGCCCGATTGCACGGCGGTCCTCGCTGCTAACGACTGCATGGCAAACGGCGTGATGATGGCTCTACGTGACAAGGGTCTGAGTGTGCCCGACGATGTGTCCGTGATCGGCTTCGACGATGAACTCTACAAGACGATTCCCAACTCGATTCTGACGTCGGTGAAGTTCCGTCACCGCGAGCTGGGCGTCCGTGCGCTTAACGAGGTCGTCGCAGGTCTGGAAGCCCCGAGCTCCAGAAGCCGTACGCTCGTCTCGGGCGTGTTGGTCGAACGTTCCAGCGTAAAGGACCTGCGGGCGTAGGGTTTTTCGGCCCGTTCGTCTCAATCTGTAACAGGTAGAGCCGAAAATCTCAGCTAATTGTTACAGATTTAGACAATTCGGTCCGGCTTATTCCGCTTGTCTCGATCTGTAACAACTAGACGGTCAAAAGTGGTCTACATGTTACAGATCGAGATTGTTCGGCCCGGGCCGCCCGTTCGTCTCAATCTGTAACAGCTAGGACCCAAAAACTCGGCTAGATGTTACAGATTGAGACAAACGGCTTCCGACCTGCACAAAAAGGCCGGGGGCAGCGCGTCGTGTGACGTGCCGCCCCCGGCTGAGAAATGGGGACAGGTTATGTGGGCGGGTAACCCCGTCAGCCGCTAGTCCAGACGGCGGGTCTGCGCTACGTGCTTGTACCAGTAGGCGCTTGCCTTGGGCGTGCGCTTCTGGGTTTTAAAGTCAACGTAGAAGAAGCCATAGCGCTTGTTGTAGCCATTGGTCCAGGAGAACTGATCCTGCAGGCTCCACAGGAAGTAGCCACCCACGTTGACGCCCACCTCCATGGCCTTAAGCAGCCAGCGCAGGTGCTGCTCGATGTAGTCGATGCGCGGCTGGTCGTCCACAAAACCGTCCTTGTAGGGGTCCTTGTAGCCCATGCCGTTCTCGGTGATGAAGATCTGCTTGTAGTTGGGGTAGCGCTGCTTAATGTAGACGAGAAGATCGAACAGACCCTCGGGATAGATAATCCAGTCCCAGTCGGTGGTGGGGATGCCAGGCTTGTTCACATGCTCGCCAATGCCCTTAACGCGCCAGCGGCCGGTGCCCTTCTCACCCGTACCGTTGTGGTGCAGGTCGTTCTCGCCATCGTAAGCCTTGAGGAAGCGGCACTGGTAGTTGTTAACGCCCAGGTAGTCGTTGTAGAGCGCGGCCTCGCGCATAATCTCGAGGTCCTCGTCCAGGATCTCGATGGTGCCGCCTGAGACGGCAGCCAGGCGGTTGGCGCACTCGAGGGTGTCGGGGGCATAGTCGCCGCGGAAGGTGGCGTCGAGCAGAAACTGGTTCTGCAGCACGTGCTCGTTGTTGGCGGCTTTGATGTCGGCGGGGTCGTTCTCGTTGAGCGGATACTTAAACTCCAGCGACTGAATGACGCCGATCTTGCCCTTAAAGCCGCCGTTGTGGAAGGCCAGCACGGCCTTGGCGTGGGCGAGCATCATGTTGTGCTCGCACTGGAAGGCCTCGGCCAGATGCGCCTTGACGCCACCGGGGAAGGTGCCCTCAATGTAGGTGTTGGAGGCGTCGGCCCAGATCTCGTTAAAGGTGAACCAGTAGGTTATCTGGTCGGCGTACTCCTTAAAGCAGAAGGTGGCAAAGTCCACAAAGGCGTCGATGGTCTCGCGGTTGAGGAAGTCGCCCTTCTCAAAGAGGGGAAGCGGCGTATCGAAGTGATGCAGCGTGACAAACGGCTCAACGTGGTGCTTGTGGCACTCGGCGAAGAGGTCGTGGTAGAACTGGACACCCTCGGGGTTGATTTCGCCGGTACCGTTGGGGAAGATGCGGCTCCAGGCGATGGAGAGGCGGATGCCGTTGATACCGAACTCCTCGCACAGCTCCAAGTCGACGGGGTACTGGTTGTAGAAGTCCGAAGCGGGATCGGGGGAGAAGCGCCCCTGGGCCTCCAGGAAGTCGTCCCAGGCAACCTTGCCCTTACCGTGGGTGCGGGTCTCGCCCTCTACCTGGTAGGCAGCGGTGGCGCCGCCAAAGACAAAGTCCTCGGGAAACTGCGCGGGCGGGTTGGTGACGCTAGCAGGGTTAACGGACATGATGATCCAATCGTTTAAATCGAAGGGCCAGCCTGTCTTGGATAGCTGGCTGGCCCTAAGCGTTGCTTACTTCGACAGCTGCTCGCTCACAAAGGCGAGAGACTTGTCGCCGTTCTGGGAGAGCTCGATGTACTGCTTACCACGGCAGGCGACGCACTTGTTGCCCACGCGCTCGCAGTCCTTCTGCAGGTCGGCCAGGTAGCTGGCAGCCTGCGGAGCCAGGACGACCAGGTCAAAGTCGGGAAGCATGTCCACGTGGTTGCCATAGGCATCGGCAGCGGTCTCAAGATCGATGCCGCGCTCCTTGGCGGCCTTGGCCAGCGCGTTGGCGAGCAGGCCCGAGGTGCCGCCGCCCTGGCAGAGCACGAGCACGCGCTTGCCGTTGAGGTCGCTGGCGGCCGTAGCCTCGGTGGTGGCAGCAGCGGGGGCGGCGTCAGCCTTCACGGCCTCGGCAGCGGCGCCGGCAGCAACGCTCTTGGCGTCAGCCTTGCCCTGGAAGGCATCGTTGAGCTTGGCGGCCTTCTCGGCGTTCTTGGCGGCGAGCTCCTCCTGGGAGATCTCGGCCTCCTCGGCGCACTTCTGGGCGTCATAGGCACGGAAGAACGGATAGTACAGAACGAAGTCGACGACCAGGATAAGGGCGAGCATCACAAAGGCGAGCGGCTGGAAGCCCAGGCCCATGATGGTGCCGATGGGGCCGGGGACGGTCCAGGGCAGGGTGTACATAAAGCCGTTCATGCCCAAGAAGTCGATAAAGATCTTGAGGATCCAGATGTTGGCGATCGGGGCAAAGACAAACGGGACAAAGAAGACGGGGTTGAGCACGATGGGCGCGGCGAACAGCAGCGGCTCGTTGACGGCAAAGCACACGGGGACGATAGCTGCCTTACCGACGGCGCGCATCTCCTGAGACTTGGCCAGGAAGCAGAACATAAAGACCAGGACGAGCGTGGCGCCGGTGCCGCCCATGCAGACGACGAAGTACTGGGCACCCTGGGTCAGGACAGCGGAAGCGTGCTGGCCGGCCTGGAACGCAGCTAGGTTGTCGGTCATGTTGGCAACGAGAGCGGCGGCGATGGCGGGCTCGACGATCGAGGGGCCGTGGACGCCCACGAACCAGAACAGGCTCATGGCGCCGTAGATCACAGCGAGGCCGATGTAGCCATCAGCAGCGGTGAACAGGGGCTGGAACACCTGGATGACGCCTTGGGCAAAGCAGAAGCCAAAAGCAGCGCGGAAGACGATGTCAAAAACCCAAAAGACGGTGATGCAGACGGAGAAGGGGATGATGTCCTTGAAGGTCTGCGAGATGTTGGGCGGAACCTGCTCGGGCATCTTGACGGTGATGTTGCGCTTAATGAAGAACTTGTAGATGATGCCGGTCACAAACGCAGCGATGAAAGCGGTCAGCAGGCCCTTGGAACCAAGGTAGGTGGTGTTGAAGCCGCTGACAGCGTTCGTGGCGATGGTATCGCTCGAAAGGAGCAAGAAGCCGATGATGGCCGCGCACATGCACGAGATGAAGTTGATCTGGTTGTTCTTGGGCAGATCGCGGTTCTGAGCGTCGGCGAAGTGCTTGGCCGTGGTGGCGGCGCAGGCGATGGCCAGGATGCCCATGGAGTAATTGTAGCACTTCCACAGGGCGTTGTTGATGTCATCGGGCCAGTAGAAACCCCAGATGTTGGGGACCGAGGCTACCAGGCAGAAGATGGACGAGAAGATGATGATGGGGATGACGGAGATAAAGCCGTCGCGGATCGCCTTGAGGTACTTGTTGCGGGCGATCGCGTTGAAAAAGGGCTGGCCCTTTTCGATGATGGCGATGAGTTGCTCCATGCAATGCTCCTAAGAGTCGGTGGGTTAGCAACGATGGTAGCTTTTAGCTTTCGGTTGCCAAAATGTTGACGTTGCCATTTTGTGACACAAAAAAAGAAGTGAACCGGTGGTTCCTGTGCCTGCGAACCGTCGATTCCTTACGCGTAAACGTTTGAGCCGCCCGGTGGCTCTGTGTTTGCACAATGGCAACGTTAACATTTGGGCGACAAAAGCCGTTCGGGGAAGCAAAAATGTCGGTGAACGGTAGGTTTTGGGTGGTGAGCGTATGGTGGGGGAGGCGTTGGATATACTTGAAGGCGTTAAAAATGACTGCGCAAGGTGCCACCAATGGCATCGTTGACATAGAAAGATCGACCTATGGCCGCTGTTAAAATATCGGTATCCGTCAAAGACGTAGCGCGCCTCGCGGGCGTCTCGGAGCAGACGGTCTCGCGCACCGTGCACGATTCGCCCAGCGTGCGCTCCGAGACCAAGGAACGCGTGCGTGCCGCCATGCGCGAGCTGGGGTATCGCCCCAATTTTGCCGGTCGATCGCTGCGCCGCGGTAAGTTTAAGACCGTCGGCGTCGCCATGTTCAACATTACCGGCACCGGCAATCTCGACCGTATGGAGGGCTTTGCCGCCGCTGCCGACAAACACGGCTATGCCATCACCCTCACTAAAGTAGACGGGCATCCGTATACCCTCGAGAGCGCATCGTCGCGCATGAGCGCACTGCCAGTGGACGGTATGGTTGTGATCATGAATCGCATGCCGGCAGACTTTGGCACTTTTGAGCCGCTGCCCGGCATGCAGACGGTGCTCGTTACGATGTTGGAGCACCCGCTCTGTTCAACGGTCGATAACGACCAGTTCGATTGCTCGCGCCAGGTGGTCGAGTACTTGCTGGAGCGGGGGCACAAGACCGTGCACTTTATCTCGTGTCCCGAGCGCTCGCTTTCGGGCATGCGGCGCGAGGAAGGCCGGCGCGAGACATTGCGTGCGCATGGCATTGAGCCACCGCGACTTATCCGTGGCGATTGGACGGCGCAGAGCGGATATGCCGCAGGTCAGGCCCTGGCGGATGATCCGACCTGTACGGCCATTTATGCTTCCAACGACGCCATGGCCTACGGCTGCATTCGCGGGCTCGAGTCGCGCGGAAAGCGCGTGCCCGAGGACGTGAGTGTGGTGGGTGTTGATGACAGCCTGGGCGATATCGTGCCCGACCGTCGCCTGACCACGGTGCGCTTTGACAACAAGCGCGTCGGCATGTGGGCGGTCGACAAGATTGTCGGCGCCGAGGGCGTTGCGCCCGGTGTGGAGCACATGCTGTTTCCGGGCGTGCTCGTCGAGGGTGATACGGTGCGCGATGTACGCTAGGGCGCAGGTCTGTTTGGGTTGCCGCTAATTGTGTTCGATATTGTTCAGATTGGTTTAAAAACCGTTCACGGGCGAAAAGCGACCGTTCATAGCTCGAAATCACGTTTTGCGCTGTTCTTTTTTGTTTGAATGTTATTGTTTCTGTCATACACAACGCAGCGCGTATGCCCGGACGCGATGCTCTCCATTGGTTCATATGTGAAAGGAACGCAATATGGCAACCAAAGAAGAAATCTCGATGGTTGGATTCGAGATTGTCGCATACGCAGGTGACGCCCAGACCGATCTGCTTGCAGCGCTCGATGCTGCTCGCGAGGGTGATTTTGAGAAGGCCGAGCAGCTGCACAAGGATGCCAGCGATGCACTCATCGGCGCTCACGACACGCAGACCAAGCTACTGTCGCAGGAGGCCGGCGGCGGCGAGATGGAGATGACCTTCATCATGGCTCACGCCCAGGACACCCTCATGACCACCATGATTCTGGAGAAGCAGGCCCGCTTTACCATCGATGCCTACAAGCGCATCGCCGAGCTCGAGGCCAAGCTCGCCTAACGAGTCCTCACAATCAAGTCCCCTTCCAAAAGCTCTGCCGCAAACCCGCGACAGGGCTTTTTCCGTCCTCCTCCAAGTTGCGGCATCCGGCAGTTGGGGACGTTCCCTATCTGCCGGCAGTTTGGGCCACTCCTTTAGTCATTGGGGACGTTCTTAAACGACTAGTCGTTGGGGACAGTCTTGGGGTGCTCTGCCGCCCTTCCGTTCGGTTTTTCGCTGGGTGGGTATACTTCCATCCGCAATACAGGCCGGACTGAGGAGGTATCCAAATGCCGGATAACGGGTCAATACAAAAAAGAGACGCGCACGAGGTAGCTCATGGGCGTTCTGTCCAGATAACCGAGCACACGACAGTAACCGAGCTGCAGCCCAGCCTGTCCGATGTCGTGTGCGCAAACAAAAAGCTGCAGATTGGCTTTATCGTTGCGCTCGTGGTACTGGCGCTGCTGTTGGGCTTTGTAGCTCGTCCGCATTTCGCCGATACCAAAACTTGGGACTCCACCATCGAGGTTATCGATCAAAAGAAGGGCAACGTTTTGGCGCTCACGACCTCGTGCGTGGCGCTGTCTGCGGGCATTACGGCGCTGCCGGGCGATACGGGAACGCCGGTCGCCGAGCAGCTCGCCCAGCTTTCGGGCAACTTGGGCATTGTGCTTGCCGTGCTCTACCTCGAGAAATATCTGCTGACCATCTTGTGGTCGGTGGGCCTGGGCATCCTGATCCCGTTTGCTCTGGTGCTCTTTGCGGTCTCGCTTGGCATTCACGGACGCTGGAGCACGAGTGCCGTCCTGCGCCGCGTGGCGACCCGCGTGCTGGTAGTCGCCATGATCGGCATGGCGTTGGTGCCTGCAAGCGTGTGGGTATCGCAAAGGGTCGACGAAACGTATCGAGTGAGCATCGAGGCGGCCGAGCAAAAGGCGGCCGACGCTGCAGACGTGGCGGATAGCGACAATTCCAAAGCAAGCAAGAAAAAGACCGAGTCCACAGAGCCCAAGAACGTGCTTGAGCAGCTTGCCGACGGTGCCTCGGGTCTTGTCACATCGGTGACCAGCGGCGCCAAGCAGATGACCGATGAGATTGTGCAGCAGGTGACTGATCTGATCGAAGGCGTTATCGTGATGATCGTGACCTCGTGTGTTATTCCGTTGCTGGTGCTCGCGGCGTTTCTGTGGTTGGGGCACACGCTGCTGGGGATCGATATTTCCGGTCCGGCGAACTACTTAACGGGGCGCTTTCTGAGCGCTCCGTCCAAGCATGCCAAGAAGGGTGGGCAGTCCGTGTAGCTAAAACAGCTGTATAAACCGGGGCATACTGCCGAAGGGCGGCCGAGACACGTTCTCGGCCGCCCTTTTGTTTGTTGGACACATGGTCGCTACGTCCGCGCCAGACCCAAACGGTCAGCAATCACCCGTGAATGGTATTTGTTCAAAAAAGAACAAAGATAAACAAATAGTTGTTGCAGTTAATGTTCGAATGTGTTCAAATAAACATGAACAGTGAAGAACCGCACATTCAGATGCCCGGACCTGAACGCGATTCAACACTTCCAAACAGAAACTACGCATCTGCGTATCTCTCAAGGAGGATGTCATGAGGGTTGTAATCGCTTCCGATGCCGACGGTATGTCGATGAAGGAGTCCATCAAGGAGATGCTCATCGCCGACGGTCACGAAGTCGTCGACTATTCCGAGACCCCTGCCGCGGACCTTGTCGATTCCGCGACCGCCGTTGCCAAGGACCTGCTGGAGCACAAGGATTCCCAGGGCTTCGCATTCGATAAGTACGGCGTCGGCTCCTATATGGCTGCCGTCAAGATCAAGGGCATGGTCGTCGCCAACATTTCCGACGAGCGTTCCGCTTACATGACCCGCGAGCACAACGGCTCGCGCATGGTCACCATGGGCCCGGGCGTCGTGGGCACCGAGGTCGCCAAGAAGATCGCCCGCGAGTTCCTGCGCGCCCAGTACGCCGGCGGCCGTCACCAGATCCGTGTCGACATGCTCAACAAGATGGCCTAACGAGAGCCACCGAGAACTCGAACTTCTACCTCAACTTGTGAATTCAGACGAAAGGACGTTCTGATGAAGAAGACCATCGCAATCGGTTGCGACCATATCGTTACGGACGAGAAGATCTATCTGGCCGACCGCCTGGAGCAGGCTGGCTACAAGGTGCTCGACTGCGGCACCTACAGCCACTCCCGTACGCACTATCCCATCTACGGTAAGGCCGTGGGCGAGGCTGTTGCCAGCGGCAAGGCCGACTTTGGCGTGGCCCTGTGCGGCACCGGCATCGGTATCACCAACGCCGTCAACAAGGTTCCCGGCGCCCGCTGCGCCCTGGTTCGCGACATGACCTCTGCCCTGTATGCCCGTCGTGAGCTCAACGCCAACATCGTGGGCTTTGGCGGCAAGATCACCGGCGAGTTCCTGATGGCCGATATCATGCTTGCTTTCCTGGAGGAGCCCTACGACAAGACTCCCGAGCACGATGCCCTGATTGCCAAGATCGATGCCTGCAATAAGGCCGACGCCGAGGCTCAGGCCGACCCGCACTTCTTTGACGAGTTCCTCGAGAAGTGGGACCGTGGCGAATACCATGACTAGCGGGTATCCGGCGTAATTTACTAGTCCGTTGACGGCTCGCGTTTCTGTGAGGGGGCGCGGGCCGGTTTTCTATCAGCCCTATTGACTTGGCGGGCTGTCGTACGAAAGGGAAGGCTCCTATGGAGTTTGTTCTTGATAACGGCTTGATTCGTGTGGCGTTGAGCACGGCGGGCGGGTCGTTCACTTCTATTGCGGCAAACGGCCGTGAGTACCTGTGGCGGGGTGACCCGGCGGTCTGGTCGGGCCAGGCACCCATTTGCTTCCCGATCTGCGGTGGCCTTCGTGACGGTCACGCAACGACCATGGGTGGCCGCGAGGTAAACCTCGCCCGCCACGGCTTTGCGCGCAAACAGGAGTGGAAGCTCGAGGAACAGAGCGACAACATGGTTGCGCTGAGCCTAAGCTCTACCGACCATGCCGAGTTGCTCGAGCAGTACCCGTATCCGTTTAAGATCGTTGCTCGTTACACGATTGATTCGGAAAAGGTGGCCGTGTCGTACGAGGTGACCAATGAGGGCACCGAGGACATGCCGTTCTTTGTGGGCGGTCACCCCGGCTTTAAGTGTCCGCTCGACGAGGGCGAGTCCTATGACGACTACGAGCTTCGTTTTGAACAGCGTGAGGCCACCGAGCTCTGTACTGCCGTTCCCTCGACGGGCCTGATTGATGTTGAGCATCGCAGCAAGAACCCCATGATCGGCCAGAACCTGCCGCTTACCCATGAACTCTTTGACTTCGCGGAGACCATCTTCGACGTGCTCGAGAGCCGCGTGGTTACGCTGACCAAGAAAACCGAGGACAAGGGCGTGCGCCTGACGTTCCCCGATATGTCGTTCCTGATTGTGTGGAGCAAGCCAGAGGGCGACTTTGTGGCTGTTGAACCGTGGGGTGGTCTGTCCACCTGCTCCGACGAGGACGATATCCTGGAGCACAAGCGTGGCTGCCTGGTGGCCAAGCCGGGGGAGACTGTTACCCGCGGCTTTGAGATCGAGATCCTTTAACGAGTTATCGTATGTTTGGGGTGGGTCATGCCGCCCCGGAACAGGAGTTCAACATGATTCTGACCGTTACCATGAACCCGTCGATTGATACGCGCTATCAGCTCGACAAGCTGATCATCGACGATGTTAACCGTGTGACGCCCGAAAAGACCGCTGGCGGCAAGGGCCTCAACGTGAGCCGTGTGCTGCTGCAGTTGGGCGACGATGTGCTCGCGACCGGTCTGCTCGGCGGCCACATGGGTGCCTATATGGCCGAGCTTATGGATGCCGACGGCGTCAAGAACGACTTTGTGCCCATCGCCGGTGAGACGCGCATTTGCTTGAATATTCTGCACGAGGGCAATCAGACCGAGCTGCTGGAGAGCGGCCCGCAGATCGCCCCGGCCGAGCTCGAGGCCTTTACGGCCAAGTTTGCCGAGCTTGCAGCGAAGGCGGACGTTGTGACGCTTTCGGGCTCGCTGCCGCGTGGCGTCGATGCTGGCTACTATGCCAAGCTCGTCAAGATCGCCGAGGAGGCGGGCGCCAAGGTGCTGCTCGATACCTCGGGTGCATCGCTGGAGGCCGCGCTGGAGTCCGACGCTAAGCCCGAGCTTGTGAAGCCCAATCTGACCGAGATCAACGGTCTGCTGAGCACGTCCTTCACGACCGATGATGTCGATGCTCTGCGCGAGGCGCTTGCCGCCGATGACCGTTTTGCCGGTATCCCCTGGGTTGTCGTTTCGATGGGCGCTGCCGGTTCGGTGGGCTTCCATGAGGGCCGCGCGTTCCGCGCCAAGACGCCCGCGATTGCGGCTGTGAACGCGACGGGTTCCGGCGACTCGACCATCGCCGGCTTTGCGCATGCCATTGCTGCTGGTGCCGACGACGTCACGGTGCTCAAGACCGCCAATACCTGCGGCAAGCTCAACGCCATGGATCCCAAGACCGGCCACCTGGTCATGGACCGCTGGGACGAGGTCTACAACAGCGTTGAGGTCGTAGAGTTGTAGCGGTTGCGACTCCTAATAGAATGAGCGTGGATAATCTCCTGCTTTTGGTGCCCATACGAGCTCAAAGTGGGAGATTTTCCACGCTCGAGTCATTAGTCGTTGGGGACGTTCTTGTTTGACTAGTCGTTTAAGAGCGTCCCCAATGACTACACGCAAAAATGGCGCCCGCCGGCGATGTTGCCGGCGGGCGCCATTGTCTTGAAGACGAAATGATCCGTTTTCCTTCGTCCGAAAGGGATCATTACAGTGAGTCGATAAAGCGCTGCTGGGCGGCGCGGCCGGCTTCATCCCATTTAAATACGCCGGCGTTGTCGAGCACGTGGCCAAACACCACGCCGACCTCCTCGTGCAGGATATCGATGGCGTTGTCCGCCGTAAGCTCGTCGGCGCGGCGGGCATAGACATCCTCGGCCCATGCGGCGTGGCTGCGGCAAAGACTATCGCCCTCGAGCGCGCCGGCAAGGTCGTAGCTGGCATCGGCCTTGGCCGCCAGCAGGTGCTCGCGGACAGCACCGAGCTCGGGAACCAGGCGCGGCGGAAGAATGGCGAGACCCATAACCTCGATCAGGCCGATGTTCTCCTTCTTAATGTGGTGATACTCGGCATGCGGGTGGAACACGCCCAACGGATGCTCGTCGGTCGTGATGTTGCAGCGAAGCGCCAGGTAGGCCTCGTAGATTTTGCCGCCGGCATTGCCGCGGGAGTCGACGCGGCGGATGACGGGTGTCACTGTGTTGTGCGCCATGCCATCGGCTGTGTGCGCGATGACGCCCACAGACTCATCGGTCCACTCGCGCCAGGCGAGGATAATCTTCTCGGCAGCGTCGAGCAGCTGAGCGCGGTCATGCGAGCGCAGGCGAAGCACCGAAAGCGGCCACTGCAGCACAGCACCCGTAACGCTGTCAAAGCCGGGCACGCTAAACTGTGAGACCTCGGTGGCATGCATCATGGGGAACTCGTGCGCGCCGCCCTGGAAGTGGTCGTGCGACAGAATCGAGCCGCCCACGATGGGCAGGTCGGCGTTGGAGCCAATAAAGTAGTGCGGGAACAGGTCCACAAAGTCGAGCAGGCACGTCAGGCCCTTGCGATCAACGTGCATCGGGCGATGCTCGGAGCTCATGGCAATGCAGTGCTCGTTAAAGTACGCGTACGGGCTGTACTGGAAGCCCCAGCGATCGCCATTGAGCGAGATGGGGATAATGCGCAGGTTCTGGCGTGCAGGATGAGCGCCGCCGTCGGCTGCGGCGGAGCGTCCGGGGTAGCCCTCGTTTTCGATGCAGAGCTGGCAGGCGGGATACTTTTCGCCCGTGTTCTTGGCGGCACCTGCCGCGGCGATATCGCGCGGGTCCTTCTCAGGCTTGGACAGGTTGATGGTTATCTCGAGATCGCCCCAGTTGGTGGGGGTGCTCCATTTGATGTTGCGCGCGATGGCGGCACGGCGCACGTAGCCGGCGTCGCAGCACAGGCCGTAGAACCAGTCGGTCGCGGCGCGGGGCTCGTTGACGCCCATGCGGCCGTTGAACTCCTCGTTTACAACCGAAGGCCTCGGCATGAGCATACCCATGATGCGCATGGCGATGCGGTCGCGCCCCGATGCCGTGTCCTCGGCAGCACCGTTGGCAACGGCGGCCTCGGCAAGCGCGGCGAGCGTGCCCTCCAGGTCAAAGTCGGGCAGGGTATCGGGGTGCAAGAGCGAGAGTTTCTCAGCCTGGAGCGCCCAGGTCATATCGAGCGCCGGGCCCGTGGCGCCGATGCACTCCAAAATGGTGTTGTATGCCCAGATGCGATCGTCCTGGCCGATCATCGACCGGTGGATAGCGTACTCGATCAGGTTCTGCGCGGCCTCGCGCACGTCGGTCATTACAGCCATGCCGCGTAAGCCCCCTTGTCAGAAATTGCGTAGTGGCGGGCAGAGCCCTCGCCCAGCCAGCCGTTCATCTTGGCAATGAAGGTGTCGACCAGGTCGAGCGGCACGAAGGCCTGGATGGTGCCACCAAAGCCGCCACCGTGAATGCGAACGGCGCCGCGGCCGTCGAGCACGTGCTCGGCCAGCGCCAGGGCATACATGGAAGGCTGCTCAGATCCCAGCTTGGCAACAACATTCTGCAGGTACATGGCGGAGCTGGCGCCGGACTCGCGCGTCAGGACCAGGAACTGATCGATATCGCCGGCGTTAAGGGCCGCCCAACGCTTATCGACCAGGCCGTTCTCGTACCAGTAGTGAACGGCGCGCAGGCAGGCACGGTCGCCCAGCTTGGCGCGCAGCTCGGGGAGCTTGGCGTCAAAATCGGCAACGTTTACCTCGCACAGGCGTGCCTTGCCAAACTCGGCGGCGACGTCTTGCATTTCGCGCGGAACGGCGGCGTAGTCGTCGGTGGCGGCCACGTGGTCGGCGCCGACCTTAACGAGCACGAGCGCATAGCCGTGATCTTCAAAGTTGAGCTCGAGCTTCTGGGTCTTAGGCTGAGCCTGATCCTCAAAATCCATGTAGGCAAGGCCGCCCAAGCACACGGCGGCCTGGTCCATAAGGCCGCAGGGCTTACCGTAGTAATTGTTCTCGGTGCGCTGGCTCATCTGGGCGAGCGCGACGGGCTCGATGGCGGGCGCTCCCCAGAGCGTCTCCATGGCACGACCGTATGCCGCCTCGACAGCAGCGGAGCTCGAAAGACCGCCGCCCGAGGGGACGGAGCAGGTGAAGGCGAGGTCGAAGCCCTGGGGCTCAACGCCCAGAGCAGCGATTTCGTGGGCCATGCCGCGGACGAGGCTCGCGGACGTGCCCTTCTCGGACTCCTGAACGTCTAGCGTGTCGAGCGCGATCTCAAACGTGGGATAGCCCTCGTCGGCAACGCGGACCTTGTTGGAAGCGGTTGCCACGGCGATGCCGTCGACGGCGACATCGAGCGAGCCGGCGATAACGTGGCCGCCCTCGTGGTCGGTGTGGTTGCCGCTGATCTCGGAGCGGCCGGGCGCGTGCACATAGAGCACCTGGCGATCGCCGATGGGGCCAAACTCATCCTCGAACAGCTTGGTGAGCGTGGCGAGTGTCTTTTCGTCGGGAGCGGTCATGAGGGTCCTTTCCTTGGCGCATACTGACGAGCTTTGCGTCGTAGTGAGTACGTTAACAATCTGAAGCGGCGTAAACTCAGCATCTACGATGCCGCACGTTACGGGCTATGTTAACGTACTCATAACACAACGCTTATCACTTTTTGAGAATCTGGTAATCGGTAGAAATTCAGCCGTGAACGGTATTGCCGTATGGACTTATAGAGCAGAAGAGTTGCGGATTGAAAAAGTAGAGTACGTTAGCATGCGTCCGACGATAGCGGGCTTCGGCGCGGGGTGTGTTTCTGCCCGGGCCGGCATTCACGCTATTCAGATCTCGCAAGGGTGAAGGTGATCCTGTGGCAAGGCGCCCGTCCAACGATACAGGTACGCGTCCGGTCTCCATGGCCGACGTCGCCCGCGCTGCTGGCGTTTCGCAGCAGACGGTTTCGCGCGTCGCCAACGGCTTGCCCAACGTTAACGAACAGACGCGCCAGCGCGTGCAGGCCGCCATGCAAGAGCTCGGCTTTCGTCCGAGTTATGCCGGTCGCTCGCTGCGCGACGGCCGCTACCATTCGGTCGGTCTGTGCGTCAACGATGTCACCAAGTTCGGTAACCTGACGATGATCGACGGCATTGCCAGTGCGGCCCGTGAGCGCGGTTGCGCCATCACGCTGGTCGAGATGTCCAAGACCGAGGAGTTTTCGCTTGCCGAGGCCACGCGTCGTATGGCTGCATTGCCGGTGGACGGCATCATCATCGGCATGAGTCGCATGGCGCCCGATTTTGAGTCGTTTGATCCACTGCCGGGCATTGGCACGGTTATCGTCACCATGTATGCGCATCCGCGCGTGACCACGGTCGATTCCGATCATTACGGCTGCTCGCTGCTGCTCATGGATCACCTGTTTGAGCTGGGGCACGAGCAGATTCGCTATATTGGTGGCCCGTCGTTCTCAGTCGACGAACAGTTTCGTCGCGCCGGCTGGCAGGATGCACTCGAGCGTAAACACATCGAGCCGGTAGAGCCGCTCGAGGGTGACTGGTCTGCCAACAGCGGTTACGAGGCCGGCAGGTACCTGGCCGAGCACGACCGCACCATGACGGCGATTTACGCGGCAAACGACCAGATGGCAAACGGCGCCATCGCCGCGCTGCGCGATAGCGGCTTGCGCGTGCCCGAGGACGTGAGCGTGGTGGGCGTCGATGACTCACTCGACGACTTTGTCGCGCATAACGAGCTCACGACCGTTCGATTCGACTTGCATCAGCGCGGACGAGAGGTGTTTGAGCATGCGGTTCCCGAGGCGGGTACGGCGGGCAAAACCGTTGCCATTCGTATTCCCGGCCAGCTTATCGTTCGACATAGTACGGCGGCACCGCGCGCATAGTTTCCGCAGGTCAACGGTGATATGTTGAACATCAATAACAATCGATAAGGATGCCGGCAGATGGCTGTTGGGATGCAGCCGAGTGCTATGATAGACGGGTTCTTTTGTCTATCTAGGAGGTTTTGCCTGATGGAGATCACCAAGGATATCCGCTACATCGGCGTCGACGACCACGACATCGACCTGTTCGAGGGCCAGTACGACGTGTCCGAGAACGGTATGGCATACAACAGCTACGTTATCTTGGGCGAAAAGATCGCTGTCGCCGATTCGGTCGACGCTGGCTTTGTCGACGAGTGGCTCGGCAACCTCGAGGCCGAGCTCGATGGCCGTACGCCCGACTACCTGGTCGTCCATCATATGGAGCCCGATCACTCCGCCGGCATTGCCGCCTTTATGGAGCGCTATCCCCAGGCCCAGATCGTGGCAAGTATGGGCGCCTTCCGCATGATGGTCAACTTCTTTGGCACCGATTTCCCCGAGCGCAAGATGGTCGTCAAAGAGGGCGATGTGCTCGACCTGGGCGGCCACAGCCTAACGTTTGTTGGCGCCCCCAACGTTCACTGGCCCGAGGTGCTCTTCTCCTACGAGGCCACCGACAAGGTGCTCTTTAGTGCCGACGGCTTTGGCAAGTTTGGCGCCAACGACATCGAGGATCCTGAGGGCTGGGCCTGCGAGGCGCGCCGTTACTACTTTGGCATCGTGGGAAAGTTCGGCAAGTTTGTGCAGGCCGTGCTCAAGAAGGCCGCCGATCTGGACATTCAGATTATCTGCCCGCTTCACGGCCCCGTGCTGACCGAGAACCTGGGTTATTACCTCGACACCTACAACACCTGGTCGAGCTATCAGCCCGAGGACGACGGCATCACGATTGCCTACGCGAGCGTGTACGGCCATCTGAAGGCCGCCGTTAAGGAACTCGCATCCGCGCTTGAGGCTCGCGGCCAGAAGGTTTCCGTCTTTGATCTGGCTCGCGACGACATGGCCGAGGCCGTTGAGGATGCGTTCCGCTATGACCGTCTGGTACTCGCTTCCATCACCTATCAGGGCGAGATCTTCCCGTTTATGAGCACCTTCATCCACACGCTCGCCGAGCATGCCTACCAGAACCGCACGGTGGCGCTTGTCGAGGCCGGCTCTTGGGCGCCCGCTGCTGCCAAGGTTATGACCAAGGAGCTCGAGGGCATGAAGGACATCACCCTGACGCAGAACAAGGTGACCGTGCTGGGTTCGCTCAACGACGCCT
The DNA here is from genome assembly GCF_003438275.1 of Collinsella sp. OM07-12. Taxonomy (NCBI): domain Bacteria; kingdom Bacillati; phylum Actinomycetota; class Coriobacteriia; order Coriobacteriales; family Coriobacteriaceae; genus Collinsella; species Collinsella sp. OM07-12. The sequence continues at coordinate 40,322 of NZ_QSTQ01000008.1, read as the reverse complement.
CGCGCGCCCAGATCGAAGCCCTCGCCGACGAGCTTTCCAAATAGCGATACGCTCACTTTTGACGCGCAAACCACCACAAAGGGGACAGGCACCTTTGTGGTGGTTTTTGTTTATGCGCCGGTGATGATGAGGTTCGGGCGTTCGTCATCGGCAATCTCGGCGATTGAGGTGGCAACGGCATGGTCGGGGTCGCAATCCATCACGACGGTGTCGACATCGGTCAGTTCGGCAAAGCGATACATGCCGCGTCCGTTGACCTTGCTGGCGTCCATGAGAGCGGCGCTTTGACGGGCTGCGGCGATCATAGCCGCTTTGGTCTCGGCCATCTGGGGAAAGTCGGTCGTAAAGCCGCAGTGGGGGACAAAGGCGCCGGGGCACATGACGGCAAGGTCTGCGTGGACCGTTTGAAGCGCCTGCATGGTGAGCGGGCCATATAGATAGCGATGGCCTTTGCGCAGCGCCCCACCCAGCATGACGACATCGACCGAGGGCATGCTTTCGTCGATGTAATCGGCAATGGTGATGTCGGCCGTGATGACGGTGATGCCGTCGCGCTGATCGAGGAGCCGGACAAACTCGAGTGCCGTGGTGCCCGAGTCGACGAGCAGGGTGTCACCGTTGCCGACGAGTTCAATGGCACTTTGTGCGATAGCCTGCTTGGCGGCGACATTGATGTTTATGCGGCGATCTTGCGTGGAGACAGTTAGGCGTTTATGAAGCGACACGGCGCCGCCATGCGTGCGGCGCAGCTTACCGGATTCGGCGAGCGCGTCCAGGTCGGCGCGGGCGGTGACAGAGGACACGCCAAAGGTTTGGGCGATGTCTGCCACCTGAACGGAGGCGTTATGCTCGAGCATTTCCATAATGGCGGCGCGCCGCTCGTCGGCGAATGCTCGAGTTGTTACGTGGGCCATAGCTGCTCCATCCGCGTCTGAAATTTGCAGGAATTGTGTTGAGTCCATTTTCGTTCATTTTCTTTTTAAGTAAGAAAACACCTTTCGATTACTTATCTTTTCTATAAAAGAAAGACGATTCGCGTGAAAACTTCAGTGTCGGATAGAGAAATTTGGTCCGAATCCCTTCCGTTTGCTTTTCAAAAACGGGTGTCCTGACCTGCGTGCCGGTGATATCTCATACATGTAACACGAACGATTTCCATACAATGGGCGCAGCAAAACGCAAGGTAAAAGGCCTTGCGGACACGTACGCCCGATGTCCAGATGCGGGCGAGGGAGAGGAGCAAACGCTCATGGCACTTGTTACCACCGAAAAGATGCTCAAGGACGCTCAGGCCGGCCACTACGCCGTCGGCGCGTTCAACGTCGAGAACCTCGAGTTTGTTATGGCCGTTCTGGCCGCTGCCGAGGAGACCAAGTCCCCCGTCATCATGCAGACCACCCCGGGCACCATCAAGACCGCTGGTCTGGACTACTTCTACGGCATGGTCAAGGCTGCCGCCGAGCGCGCTTCCGTGCCCGTCGCTCTGCACCTCGATCACGGCGATGGCTATGACCGCTGCATGCAGGCTTTCCGCACCGGTTACACCTCTGTCATGATTGACGGCTCGCACGAGTCCTTCGAGGACAACATCGCCCTGACCAAGTCCGTCGCCGACGCTGGCCGCGCCATGGGCGTGCCCGTCGAGGCTGAGCTTGGCAAGGTTGGCGGCAAGGAGGACGACGGTCCCGCGGTTGAGGGCGAGAGCCCCTACACCGATCCTGCCGAGGCCAAGGAGTTCGTCGAGCGCACTGGCTGCACCTCCCTCGCTATTGGTGTTGGCACCAGCCACGGCGTGTACACGAGCGATCCGCACATCGAGCAGTCCGTGGTCAAGGCCATCCGCGACGCCGTCGACGTGCCGCTGGTTCTGCATGGCACCTCCGGTGTGCCCGATGAGCAGGTTGCCGAGGCTGTGAAGAACGGCATCTGCAAGGTTAACTACGCTACCGAGCTGCGTCAGGCCTACACCAAGGGCTTCATGGCCTACATGGCCGAGAACCCCGCCTGCTTCGATCCTAAGAAGCCGGCCAAGGAGGGTATGCGTGAGATCACCGAGCTGGTTAAGATCCGCATGACCAACCTCAACTCTGTGGGCAAAGCAGAGTAACAGCAAGGGTACTCCGACTCGCTACATATCCCGGGGAGGGACGAGGGCTTAGTTCCCCAATCGTCCTCGGGCATGCAAAAAGCCTCGCTGCGCACTTCGTGCGGCGAGGCTTTTTGCCCCCTGCGGAAAGATTGGGGAACTAAGCCCTGGTCCCTCCCAGGTTGACCTACTCGAGGTCGTCGCCCTTGTGGCGTTATGGCTGGAAGGGTGGGGCGTTTGGGCTACTTTGTTGATGAGGGGCTAGTATGCCCGGGCTTGGTTGGGGAAGGTTTTGTCTAGGGATGCTTGGAGCTTTTCGAACGACGTCTGCAAGTTGAGGCTTTGGTCGGTTGAGCGTTTGGCTTTTGTGGTGGGGGAGTCGAGGAGACCGTCTCTCTGTGTCGGGGGGAAGGAGAAAAGGTCTGCATGTGTTAGGGATGGCTGCTGTGCTGCGTCATTGGAAGAATGCATGCTTATGCGGCCTCCACGATGTCCACCAAAAGATTGCGCGCGGGGTGTGCTGCTAGGTCCCGTGCGTTGGCAGTATTATGCCGCGGCCGTCGCAAAGAAGCGCTAAAGAAAGGCTTAATGAGGTTTGGCGTTACGATGAAACCGCAGGTCAGAGGTATCGAGTAACACTCTTGAAAGGTTTTGGGCTTAAGGGCTTTCTAAGGTTTGTGACGTGGATGTGGCTCGCCTGTGTGGGGTGTGTGGACGGCTCGTTCCTAGCGCTGCGGCTCTGCGGCGCGCACCCGCTCGATGACCTTTTCCATCGTGGCGTCGATGCGGTCTTTTTTGAGATCGCATTCCCAGATGGTTATGGACGTCCAGCCCATTTGAGTGAGTGCTGCCACGGCAGCGCGGTCGCGCTCGACGTTGCGACGGAACTTTGCCTCCCAAAACTCAACATTGCGTTTTGGCTGGCTCGGATTGCACTTAGGGCAGCGATGCCAAAAGCAACCGTTGACAAAGATGGCGATCTTGCGGCCGGGGAAGGCGATGTCGGGCTTGCCGGGAACCTTCCATTCCAAGCGATAACCCGTAAGGCCCGCTGCGCGCAGGCGCTGGCGAACGAGCAGCTCGGGTTTGGTGTTTGCACGCTTGTTGCCCTTCATGGACTTTTTGATGGCAGCGCGACGGCGCACCAGTTCGCGCTCGTCGGCGGAAAGGTCCGAGGTATCGATGCCGTCGAGCAGACCGGGCTTGGGACGCTTTTTGCTGCGGCGCCTAGGTGCGCGCTTGGGCTTGGAAGCGGGCTCGTCGGTCGTGGTGGCCTCGGTGTCGTTGGCAGTGCTGTTGGCCTTAAGCCGATCTTCCTTCAGCTCAATCAGGGCATCAATGAGCCCCTTGTCGGCGGGCATCCATTCCACCGTGGCAAGCGAGGTGCGCGGAATCCAGCGGATATCGAGCTGACGGTCGTGTTTTTGGGGCTCGCCGGACGCTTTGGCCAGCGAGCAGTAGTAACACTCCATCGAGAGATGAAAATCGGGGTAGTCATACTCAACAGTGTAGAAATCACGTAGGTTGGTGACCTTTACCTGCAGCTCTTCCATAAGTTCGCGGCGCACGGCGTCTTCGGGCGTCTCGCCGCGCAGAAGTTTGCCGCCTGGGAACTCCCACAGTCCCTGCATGTCGCCGTAGCCGCGCTGCACAGCAAGTAGCTCGTCAGATCCATCCTTGCGAATGATCCCAGCGGCAACATGAACGGTCTTCAACAGGAGTCCTCTCTCAACACCATTACATGACGGGGTAGTCTTTTTGGGACGGGGCTTTTTTAGCTGCCCTATGTCAAATGCGCCCTCATGCCTCAAAAGCTTCGGATGGGGCAGCTAAAAAAGCCCCGTCCCAAAAAGACTACCCTTACCTTACGCAACGGTAAGGCAAGCGTAAGCCATATCGATGGTAGCCGACTCGGCTTCTTGCGACTATAGATGCCGTAGACTAATCGCAAGAAAGGACTCGGTATGCAAACCACGCAAACGGCGACCCCGGTACTGGAGGTCGCGCATCTCGAAAAGGTATATGGAGCGCTGGGCAACGTGACCCGCGCGCTCAACGACGTCAGCTTTACCGTCAACCGTGGCGAATTCGTCGGCATCATGGGCGCCTCGGGCTCAGGCAAGTCGACGCTGCTCAACTGCGTGTCGACCATCGATAGCGCCACGAGTGGCACCATCCGCATCAACGGCCAGGACGTGACGCGCATGAAGCAGGCCAAGCTTTCGCAGTTCCGCCGCGAGGAGCTTGGCTTTATCTTCCAGGACTCCAACCTGCTCGATACGCTCACGGCGCGCGAGAACATCGCCCTGCCGCTCACCATCGCCCGTATGAACTCGGCGGAGATCTCGACCCGCGTGCAGGATGTGGCTGCGCGCCTGTCCATTAGCCAAGTGCTCGACAAGTACCCCTACCAGATGTCCGGCGGCCAGCAGCAGCGCGTTGCCGCCTGCCGCGCGCTCGTCACCGACCCCACGATGATCATGGCCGACGAGCCCACCGGCGCCCTCGACTCCAAGAGCGCCCGCCTGCTGCTCGAGAGCCTGGAGGCGCTCAACCGCCGCCTGCGCGCCACGGTGCTCATGGTTACGCACGATAGCTTTGCCGCCAGCTACACGAGCCGTGTGCTGTTTATCCGCGACGGCAAGATCTTCACCGAGCTGCGCCGCGGCGACACCGACCGCCGCGAGTTCTTCGACCGCATTATGGAGGTCGTTGCCATGATGGGCGGTGAGGGCTCCGATGCTCTGTAAACTCGCTTGGGGCAACGTCCGCCGTGCCGGCCGCGACTACCTCGTCTACTTGTTGACGCTCACCCTGGGCGTCACGGTCTTCTATGCCTTTAACACCATCTCGATGCAGGTCGACATCGCCGGAATTGATGAAGAGGGCTTGGCGCAGGTTATGGGCAGTATGCTCGGCGACCTGACGTACTTTTTGGCCGGTGTCATGGCCTTTTTGATGGTGTACGCCAATAACTTCATCATGAAACGCCGCAAAAAGGAGTTTGGCCTGTACCAGGTGCTCGGCATGGGGCGCGGGCGCGTCGCCACGATCATGGCGCTCGAGACGGTGATTGTCTCGGTGGTGGCCTTTGTTGCCGGCATTGTGCTGGGTGTGGGACTCTCCCAGCTCATGACGTTCTTTACGGCCTCGCTCTTTAAGACGCAGATCGCCAATTTCCACTTCTTTTTCTCGATGCATGCGTTCAATCTGGCCCTTGCCTGCATGCTCGTAATGTTTGTGCTCACGCTACTGCTGAACCTCCGCGCCGTGCGTCGTACCAAACTCATCGAGCTTATGGGTGCCGAGCGTCGCAACGAGACCATCAAGACACGCAACCCCTGGATCGCGATTGCCATCTTTGCCGTGGGCGTGGTGCTGGTGGGCGTGGCCTATTACCGTCTGCTACGTGATGGGTTCCCGCTAACCGCGACGGACAGCAAGCTGCAAGAGGCCATGAACCAGTTTGGTATTACGACCGCTATGGTTACCGTGGGCACCTTTGCCCTGTTCTGGGGACTCTCGGGCATGCTCATCAAGCTGCTGCAGAGCCTGCGCGGCGTGTATTGGCGCGGTCTCAACATGTTTACCGTGCGCCAGCTTGCGGCCAAGGTCAACACGGTGTGCTTTTCGATGGGCGTCATCGCGATGATTCTGTTCCTTGCCATTACTTCTGTGACTTGCGGTATGTCGATTGCCAGCGTGATGAACGAGAACCTGGAGCGCTATAATCCGGCCGACATGTCGCAGACGTATGTCTATTACACGCCCGATACGCTCGACTACTACAAAGAGTACGTCAATCCGTCTGAGGCCGATCGCATGGTGCTGGCCGATAGTACGGTCGATTTGTACTCCGCATGGCACGGCGATCCATGGCACGGCGATCGTAAGGACAAGTCGGCGGACAACAACGACGAGACCGGCAAGAAGGTCAATATCGCCGATGTTGCCGGTGAGCATGTGCAGATCGATTCGTATCTGAGTTACCCGCTTGGCGGCTCGAATCCTTCGGTGATCCCAAGTGAGATGTGCAAGACCATGGGCGAAAAGCTCCCCAAGGCGTTCGAGGGCAGCAACGCCGACATGACAGGCCTGTCTGTGACGCCGGCAAGTCAGTACAACAAATTGCGCCAGATGATGGGCGAGGAGCCGGTGAGCATTGGCCGCGACCAGTACTTGCTTACGTGTGATATGGGCGGTGAGCTGGTCGACCTGTACACCAAGTATATGGCTGGCGGCCATGCCCTTACCTTGGGCGGGCATACGCTCAAGCCCGCAACCGATAAGTCGGACGAGGACACGGCGGCCATCGCCAACTCGGCGATGGGCAGTAACGGGGGTACCGTCGTCGTTGCCGACGAGCTGTTGTCCCAACTCAATCTGCAGCCGTATTCCAGTAGCCTGCTCGTTAACTACAAACAGGGGATGGATACGACCGAGGCAGACGAGAGTATTAAATACACTGTGCTCGACAATCTGCTCGTTGACGGCAAGGAGCCGGGATCGTGGGGAATCTTCATCACACGCTCCGAGATGTACGCGCAAGCAGCGCAAATGAACGGTCTTATTAGCTACCTAGCCATCTACATCGGCTTTGTATTGGTCGTTGCATGCGCGGCGATTCTGTCGATCCAGCAACTCTCCAACGTGGCCGACGGCAGCCGCAGCTATCGTGTGCTGGCACAGATCGGCTGCGACGACCGCCAGATTCGCCATTCGGTGATGGCGCAGCAAGCGGTATTCTTCCTGTTCCCGCTGGCAGTGGGCTTGGCGCACTCCTTTGTGGCGCTCAAGGTGATCATCGAGCTGGTGAGCATCTTTGGCAACATGAGCATCGGTGGCACGGTGGGCCTTACCTGTGCGATTTTCCTGGCAGCCTACGGCGGCTACTTCCTGGTGACGTACCTCATGAGCGCCGGCATGGTACAGGCTGCCATCGCCACCCGCTACAGCGAGTAGCTCGTCCAACCCAGAACCACCACAAAGGGGACAGGCACCTTCGTGGTGGTTCTGGCGTCAGGGTGATTCTTTCGTGGCGAAACAATCAAAAACCACCACGAAGGTGCCTGTCCCCTTTGTGGTGGTTTTTTCTGCATAACTTTATCGCTTCCAGAAGTGGAGGATCAACGTCGTGCGGTTTTGCTGCTCGGTTTTGACCAGGATGTTGTGGATGTGGGTCTTGACGGTGCCTACGGCAAGGAATAGCTCGTCGGCGATCTCTTGGTTCGATTTGCCCAGCACAACCAGACGCAAAACCTCGGCCTCGCGGTTGGAGAGCCTGTAGGCGTTGCGGTAGAAGGGCATCTGCTCTTCGATGTGTCGATCAAGATCGCTGACGTTCTTTTCCTCGGGTGCCTCCTGCATGCGAATCGAAAGCACGTGATAGGCATAGATAATCAGCAGGATCGCAAAGTAGCACGCAAAGATATTCTCGCTAAAGTTGCGCTCGGATAGGTACAGCTGCAGCCAGGAGGGTGCCAGGCTCATGGGGACGACCAAGATGTTGTAGAAGTCCTCGGCAACGATGCACCCGACCAGAATGGCGCCGATAATGAGGTGCTTTCGTTGATTGTTGACGCGCGCCTTAAGCTCGACCTGCGTGCTTTTATGCGCCGTCCAAAAGATATAGAGCCCCACAAATACAAGGAATACCTGACGCATCGTGTAGTAGAGCCATTGATGCATGGGGCCGTAGGGGACAGCGACAATGATCAGCAGCTCGCTCAGGAAGAACGTTGCGACGGGAATTACAAACTGCTTTTTTGAATGTTTGTCGAGCAAGTCCATGGCAATGAGCCAAATAAAAGCTTGTGAAGCGGTTGCCACAAGCGTCCGCAACACAGGCATGGTAATTGAGTAATAGTCGCTGGCCGGAAAACTCTGGTTTTGCAGCGTGTATTCAAAAAAGAAAATCTCGGTCATCTCGATGGCATAGCAAATAAAAACGCCGCTGCCATAGATAAAGAACCGTCGACGAGACGAGGCATAGGCGGCAAGCGAAAGCACTGCCGTCACAATACAGATCACGAGTATCGCTAGGGTATAGAAGAACATCAGAGTGTTCATCTGCCACCGTCCCATCTCATTTATCTATGGTCGAGTCCTGTATATCTTGTGGGATATAGACGTCTCAACCCTTCGTTCCATTGCGGATTAGGCGCCGAGTTACAGCATAGCCGTATACCGTTCGCGGTTCTAGATACTAAACCCCCTGCAAGCTCGCTACCTGCGGGTTTATATTGGATTAGAGGGGGTGTAACTCCGTGAACGGTCTTTAATCCCGAATAAACTAGGTAAAAATTGCATACGGGTGAATGATGGTCTTGTCAACACGAGGCGTGATGTTCGAGCGTCTCATAGTAATAGTCGGCAAGACCGGCGGAAAGGAAATTGACATGGCACTGCCTAAGGATTTCATCGACACCAATGACTTCACCAAAGAGCAGATCCTGGCTATCGAGGATCTTGGCCTGGCAATGAAGAAGGCCATCAAGGTTGACGGTTATTATCCGCACCTGCTCCGCAACAAGAGCCTTGGCATGATCTTCCAGCAGGTCTCCACCCGCACCCGTCTTTCCTTCGAGACCGCTATGACCGACCTCGGCGGCCATGCTCAGTTCTATGGCCCTGGCACCATCCAGCTCGGCGGTCACGAGTCCCTGGGCGACACCGCTCGCGTTATGGGCTCGCTGCTCGACATCATGATGGCTCGCGTTGACCGTCACAAGGACGTCGTCGGCCTCGCCGAGGGCTCCGCTGTGCCCGTCATCAATGGCATGTCCGAGTTCAACCATCCCACGCAGGAGATGGGCGACCTCATGACCATGCTCGAGAACCTCCCCGAGGGTAAGAAGATCGAGGACTGCACCCTGGCCTTCATCGGTGACGCCACCCAGGTCTGCGTCTCCCTCATGTTCATCGCCTCCAAGGTCGGCATGAAGTTTGTCCAGTTTGGACCTAAGGGCCACCAGGTCCCCGACGGCGGCCTGCACGTTGGCACCGTTGAGGAGCGCGCCGAGTTCGGCAAGCAGATGATGGCCATCGCCGAGGAGAACTGCAAGGTCTCCGGTGGCTCCATCGTCATCTCCGACGACATCGAGTGCATCAAGGGCGCCGACTTCATCTACACCGACGTGTGGTATGGCCTGTACGACGAGGAGGTCTCGGGCGAGAATTACATGGACGTGTTCTATCCCAAGTATCAGGTCACCATGGACATGATGAACTTTGCCGGCCCCAACTCCAAGTTCATGCACTGCCTGCCGGCCACCCGCAACGAGGAGGTCGTCGACGAGGTCATGGACGACCCTGAGCGCTCCCTGTGCTGGGTTGAGGCCGAGAACCGCAAGCACTCCATCCGCGCTCTCCTTGCCGCCCTGGGCAAGCGCACCCCGCTCAACGACGAGGGTGTCGAGTACTCCGCCAAGGCTGAGCTCCACGCCGCTCTCAAGGCTCTCGAGCAGCTCTAAGCCTCAAGGCCGCTAAAAGTACGTTTGCGGGCGGCGGATACTCGTCTCCTGTCGCCCGCTCACCGAGGCTTAAGCAATTGCCTTAGTACCTTGGGCCTCGGATCTGTCCAAGACTGAGCGAAGGAGCTCATCATGAGCGACGGAAAGAAAAAGCTTTCCTTCTTGACGGTCATTTCGACCATCATCTGCGTCGTCTTCGTTTGCGAGGCCGCCGCTCCTGCTGCTGCCATTGGCAACCAGCAGTTCTTCTGGTGGATCTTCCTGATCCTGACCTTCCTGCTCCCTTATGGCATGGTTGTTGCCGAGCTCGGTACCACCTATGACGGCGAGGGCGGCATTTACGACTGGGTACGCGACGGCCTGGGCGACAAATGGGGCGCCCGCATTTCGTACTACTACTGGGTTAACTACCCGCTGTGGATTGCCTCGCTGGCCACTATGTTCCCCGACATTTTGGGCATGGTCTTTGGCGTCGAGTTCAACTTGATCGCCAAGATGGGTATCGATCTTGCCTTTGTGTGGATCGTCTACCTCATGGGCCGCTCCAAGGCGTCCGACTCCGAGTGGGTCCTTAACGGTGGCGCCATCATCAAGGTCGCCGTCGCGGTTATCGTTGGCGCTCTGGGCATTTGGTATGCCATGGAGAACGGTTTTGCGAACGACATGTCCGCTGCCACCTTCCTGCCCGAGCTCACCAACACCAACGCTCTCGGTTACCTGTCGATCATCATCTTTAACTTCATGGGCTTCGAGGTCATCTGCACCATGACCGACGACATGGCCGATCCCGCTCGCGATATCCCCAAGGCTATCATCGTCGGTGGCCTGTCCATCGCTGTGATCTACCTGTTCGCTGGCTTTGGCATCGGCGCTGCTGTGCCGGCCGATTCCATCGACCCCGACTATGGCATGATTGTCGCAGTCCAGACCATGGTGGGCGACTCCATGATCTTTAAGGTCATCTGCATCGCCTTCCTGATCACCCTGTTCGCCAACATGGCCGCTTGGTCCTTCGGCGTTAACTCCGTTGCTCGCTACGCTGCCGAGCACGGCAACATGCCCAAGGTCTTCGCCTCGATGATCTCTGACGACGATATGCCCAACGGCGCCAACCTGGTCAACGCTATCGTTGCCTCCTTGGTGTTGTGCCTGCAGCTGGTTCCCATCGACGCCATCTCCAACGGTGTCTTCTGGATGCTCTTTGGCACCTCCGTCGTCTTCCTGCTGCTCACCTACATCCCGATGTTCCCGGCGTTCCTCAACCTTCGTAAGAACGACCCGAACCGTGAGCGCATCTTCACGTTCCCGTTTAAGGGCGCCATGATGAAGGTTATGCTGGCCATCCCCTGCATCGAGCTGATCCTGGCCATCGTTGCAACGCTGGCTCCGTTCTCCGTCGATGAAATTGGCGACAAGGTCCCGATGATCGTTATCTTCATCGTGCTCGTGCTCATCGGCGAGGTCGTCCGCGTCGTCAGCGCCAAGGGCCGCGAGACCGAGTACAAGGGTCTCACCCCTGAGCTGGCTGCTCAGCGACTCGCTGAGGAGGCCGCCGAGGCCGAAGAGGACTAGAGCACCCGGATTCGGGGCTCCAACCCTCCTCGCGTACCAAAGTACGCTTCGTCGGGCTTGTCGCTCCCGACTCCGGGCACGCTAGCCTCTTCGGGGGCGTGCCCAAAGCGACAAATTTGCTCACTATTTCCTGGGGCGGGTGCGAGCGATAGCTCCGGTAACCACCGCCCGCCCCAACCTCTCTCTTTCGTATCCTTCGTGCGTATGTCTCCGCGCACTTGGCTACGTCGTCGCTCGCCGGTGCGACTCCGTGAAAACCGGTACCGGGCGCCCCGACCTTTGCCGGGGGACGGGCACCCACTATCTCTTGGTTTTTAGGCCGCGGGTAACCCGCCCGCGGCAAGCGATCGTTCGATTTGGAGGAAATCTTATGCGTACGATCACCGAGTCCGAGTCCACTCCCAAGGCCGACGGCTTCTTCATGCCTGCTGAGTTTGCCCCGCAGGATCGCGTGTGGATGGGCTGGCCCCACCGCACCGACACCTGGGCCCACGGCGCCAAGCCGGCTCAGAAGCAGTATGCCGCCATCGCTCGCGCCATCTCCGAGTTCACCCCGGTCTATATGTGCGCCAACCAGGTCGACTACGCCAACTGCAAGGCCGTCTTCGAGAACGACGAGAACGTCACCGTCATCGAGATGACCACCGACGACGCCTGGTTCCGCGACACCGCCGCCACCTACGTCATCAACGGCAAGGGCGAGAAGCGCGCCAACCACTGGCACTTCAACGCCTACGGCGGCCTCGTCGACGGCCTGTACTTCCCGTGGGACAAGGACGAGCAGATCGCCCTCAAGATGGCCGAGCTCTCCGGCTGCCGCCGCTACCGTCCCGACGACATGATTCTCGAGGGCGGCTCCATCACCGTCGACGGCGAGGGCACCCTCGTCGTGACCGACCAGTGCCTCCTGTCCCCCGGCCGCACCTGCTCCGCGGTGCTCGAGGAGGAAGAGGACCCCGAGTCCATCTGGCCCAAGTACCACAAGAAGTTCGAGCCCTGGAGCGAGGAGCTTCGCGCCTACATGGACGAGCACCTCAAGGACTACCTGGGTGTCGAGAAGGTCATCTGGGTCAAGGAGGGCATCGACCCCGAGGAGACCAACGGCCACATCGATGACGTCGCCACGTTCATCGCCCCGGGCGTCATGGCCTGCATCTGGACCGACGATCCCGAGTATCCGTTCTACGAGCAGTGCCACGCTGCCTACGAGACCCTCTCCAACGCCGTTGACGCCAAGGGCCGCAAGATGAAGGTCTACAAGCTCTGCATGCCCGTGAACCCGCTGTTCATGGACCAGGCTTCCTGCGACACCATCGACGCCGACGAGAACGCCGAGCCGCGCGTTCCCGACGAGCCGCTGATCGCCTCCTACATGAACTACCTGGTCACCAACCACGGCGTTATCGTCCCGCAGTACGGCGACGAGAACGACCAGTTGGCCGTTGACACGCTCCAGAAGATCTATGACGAGGTCTGGGGCGAGGGCGTCTACAAGTGCGTCGGCGTTCAGTCCGAGCAGGTCGTCTTCGGCGGCGGCAATATCCACTGCATTACGCAGCAGGAGCCCTCGGCGTAACTCAGGCACGCCACCTTGGCGTTCACTCGTCGCTTACGTAGCGTCAGTACGCTTCGCTCCTCGTTCGCGCCAATCTGGCGCACCTGAGCACGCCGAGTAAACGTCTGGCTTTCCGAGGCACCCCATCTCGCCGCTCAAACCGTCGCTCGCGTACCAAAGTACGCTTCGCTCCTCTTTCGCGGCGACCTGGGGCACCTCGAAAACCCAGTCGATCAATCGGACAGGTGGCGTGTCGTCCCATCTCGGGGCATTGATGGGCTGCTGCTTGATGTCTTGGTCGGTTGGGTTGTCTTTGGGCACTCCGTTGCCTCCACATCGGAGTGCCTTTTTTCTTTGATTGAATACGCGTCTGGCCTGGGATTTTTTGCGGGTTAGGCCAATTGTTCGCTTGAATTTCCCAGGTCAGACGCGTCTTCAATTGCCGAAAGTTCCCGGTCGCGAACGCGGCCGTTTTGATCGGAGTATCTATGTACCAGCGTATCGTCATCTACACGCGTCTGTTCCGCGAGCGTTGGTCCAACAACTGCATCCTCTCCTCTCTTTGGGATGGCACCTGTACCGGTGACGCGGCCTGTAACCCTACCTTGGGCTGCGCCTTCGGTACAGATGCCATCCTTTTTGCTGTAGGGGGCGCGCGCCATGGCAGGTAAAAAGTTCTCCCTGATCGAGGTCATCCTTTCGGTTATCTGCGTTGTGTTTACCATCGAGGCGGCGGCTCCGGCATCTGCCATGGGCAACGTGCAGTTCTTCTGGTGGATCTTCCTTATCATTACGTTTTTGCTTCCCTATGGTCTGGTGGTGGCCGAGCTGGGTACGGCGTTTGATTCCGAGGGCGGCCTGTACGATTGGGTTCGCTTGGGTCTGGGCGACCGTTGGGGCGCCCGTTGCTCTTGGTGCTACTGGGTTAACTTTCCGCTGTGGGCGGCAAGTATCGCCTGCATGTTCCCCAGTGTCATTAATGCGGTGTGGGGTATCGAGTTCTCACTCGGGATCCGAATTGCCATCGAGATTGCCTTTGTGTGGGGCGTCACGGTCATGGCAATGCAGCCGGTGGCCGAGGCCGATTGGGTTATGGACGGCGGCGCCGTCATCAAGGTGCTCATTACCGCTGTGGTGGGAATCGTCGGCATTTGGTTTGCCTGCAATAACGGCTTTGCCAACGACATGTCATTTAAGACCTTCATTCCAGATCTGGGCGACACCAATTCGTTGACGTACCTATCGATTATCCTGTTCAACTTTATGGGCTTCGAAGTGGTCGCGACTTTTGCCAGCACGATGAAGAACCCGTCGCGCGATATCCCCAAGGCGGTTATTGCCGGTGGCGTGGCCATTGCGGCAATTTACATCATTTGCGGCATTGGCATTGGAGCCGCGGTTCCCACCGAGCAGCTTTCACTCGATTCGGGCATTGTGGACGCAGTCGCCGCTATGGTGGGGCGCACCCACCCGCTGACGATGGTCGTGGGCGTGGCCTTTTTGGTGACGCTGTTCGCCAATATGATCTGCTGGAGCTTTGGCGTCAACAACGTAGCGAGCTATGCCGCGCGCCATGGCAACATGCCGCGTCCCTTTGCGTTGGTGTCCAAAAAGACCGGCATGCCCAACGGCTCGGCGCTCATTAACGGCTGTTTTGCCAGCCTGGTGCTGCTGCTCCAGATTCCGCTGGGTGAGGGTTCCGACGTCTTTTGGGTCTTCTTCTCGATGAACGTCGTCTTTCTGCTCATGAGCTATATCCCGATGTTCCCAGCGTTTTGGCGCCTGCGCAAATACGACGATCGCCCGCGCGTGTTCCGCGCGCCCTTCGAGGGCAAGGTGCTTGCGGTGGCACTTGCGATTCCCGTGGTGGAGCTTGTGCTTTCGATTGTTGCTACGATTGTGCCGCTCAACAGCTCACCTGCCGAGATGGCAAAGTTGCCGATCCTCGTGGGCGTGGTGATTGGTGTGTTGCTGGGCGAGGTTTCGCGCCTCATATCGCGCCGCGGCCGAAGCGTCGACAATCCCGGCGTTGGTGCACGGGGGTCAGGTTACTTTGCACCAAAACAGTAAGCGCCGCGAGTTGCGCAGCGCTTGGTGCATCTTGGATTACTGTTCGCGGTGCTCGGGATCGGAAACGAGCTTAGGCGCAAAGTAGGGGACGTGGCCCAGGTAGGGGCAGCCGTCCGAACGCTCCTCGACGACACAGGGGACGTCATTGTAGGTAAGTGAGTCGCTCAGGTGGACGATGGCCTTGGCGGCAGGGGCAACGAGTATTTTGAGCAGTGCGATAGGCGCCATGGCATCTCCTTTCCTGCATGCGACCCGTGTTTTAGCGCGAATGTGTACGCCGCAAGTCTAACATCCCGCCGCGGAGAGCTCCAAACCACCACAAAGGGGACAGGCACCTTTGTGGTGGATTTGGGGTTTGACCAGATAATACCTGTTATCGCTCCCAGGCAGTCGTCGGGGACGTTCTAAAACGGTTATAGGTTACTATCCAATAACGCCTCTGAACTGGGCTACTATTAGATTATGGAAAACACTACTGCAAGATTATGGCAAATGATACTGTCAGATTATGGCGTGTGCTGCTGTAGTCGTCGGGGGCCTGCCTTATGAGCGCCGGCATGGTGCGAACTGCCATCGCTGCCCGCTACAGCGAGTAGCAAGCGGGCAAAACCGCCTCAAAACCAGCGCGAACAACCGCCGCGAAGAGGATCGGACCCCTTTCGCGGCGTTTTTTGCCTATCTGGAGCGCCTCAAAACCAAGTGAGTAGGCTTTTTTGGATCTGCCGAGCACATCACGACAAGTGCTCAATAAAACCGCAGGTCAGCGCTGTGGCGATTTGGGGTGTGCTCGGCCTCCTGCAAAAAGTCTACTCACTTGGTTTTGGCTGCTAGAAGACCGCCGCGAGGGAAGGCAACTTTCTCGCGGCGGTTGGCGTTTGCCCAGATAAAACCTGCCAAAATAAACCTGTCCCTTTTTGGCATGTCCCTTTTGGCGTGGCTGATTGGTTTGGGCTGTTTTGGAGAAAGCCATGAGGCGGCACTCAGGCTAATCCTGCGTGTCGCCTCCGTACATGTAGACGATAAAGCCGTCGCCGGTGTCTTGGCTGTGATCCTCCAGGATGCGCTTCATGTTGAGGTGCTCGTAGAACTGCCAGTCAGAGTTGCAGTCGCTCATCAGGAAGAATTTGGTGCACCCGGCTTTAGCGAGTTCGGCGCGCGCAAGGTCGATGAGCTCGCGGCCGAGTCCCTTGCCCTGCCACTCGGGCACAATGATGATCAGGTTGAGCTGGCCCTGGGCATACTCATTGCCCGTGGCGGCAAAGCGGTCGGCCGTTGCCTTCTCACGGCTGTCGCCAAAGAGCGAGCCCTCGAGCTTGGCGTCGGCAGTCTTTGCCATCTCGGTTGCCTGGGCGAACATCTCGTCGTAGCAGGGTACCCACGTGGGGTTGGTACGCGGCTTGCCGTTCTCGAAGATGCCGATGCAGCAGGCGGCGATAATGCGGCCCTCGGCCTCGGCGACGAGTGCGATAGGGGAGCGCTGCAGCTGCATGGCGATGTTGAAGCGCGCGCAGAAATCGGCAGCTTCGACGTCGCCGCGGTTGCGTAGCGTGTTGCACCACAGCTGGTTGTAGATGGCGGCGATGCCGGTCAGGTCATCAAGCGTGGCGGCGCGCAGGGTTACGTTGTCAAGGCTCACGGAGGCTCCTTCCAGGTAGGGTCAGGCCACCTCTGAGTGTGACATGGGCGCACCGCCGCTGCAGCAACCATTCGGCAGACGAGCCCCGATCCTTCGGGGGCGGAGGAAAAGGGATCACGAGGATAGTCATTGGGGACGTTCTTAAACGACTAGTCAAACAAGAGCGTCCCCAACGACTACCCCAAGGAATGTCCCAGACTGCCGGCAGGAAAGGAACGTCCCCAACTGCCGCATCTCCGCGGATATGAGACTGAGCCGAAGGCGTCGATGACATGCCGGGGGCGGACCGGGACGGGTTTAACGGCAGGCCCCGCCGACCGATTGCAAGCGGTCGGCGGGGCCATTGTGGCCCTTGACAGTGGATTGGGTCGACTTCCCAGTTACGGAAGATAAAGCTCTGATGCGCCTGGGCGGCGTAGATGGAGTTGAGCATGACGGTGGTGGAGCCGGCGGTGGGGTTCTTCATGCCTACCGGCACCGAAATGCCGCTCGACACCAAGCGATGCTCCTGGTTCTCAACCGAGCGCGCACCCACGGCGACATAGCTCAGCAGGTCGACGAGGTACTGGTAGTTCGACGGGTAGAGCATCTCATCGGCGGTAAAGAAGCCGGTCTCCTCGATGACACGCAGGTGCATGTGGCGGATGGCCTTGACGCCCTCGAGCAGGTCATCGGGCGCCTCGGGGTCGGGGTTGTGCAGCAGGCCCTTGTAGCCGGTGCCCTTGGTGCGCGGCTTGTTGGTGTAAACACGCGGGATGATGATGAGCTTGTCCTTGACCTCCTCGGCGGTTTTGGCCAGGCGGTTCATGTACTCGAGCACCGAGTCCTCGCGATCGGCAGAGCACGGGCCAATGATGAGCACCTTGCGTGCGTCCTCGCCGGTAAAGACCTTGGCGACCTCGGCATCGAATGCCTGCTTCTTGGCAGTAAGCTCGGCGGAAAGCGGCATTTCCTCGCGGATCTCCATGGGGATCGGCAGCCTGCGTTTGAATTCCATGGCCATACGGGGCCTCCTTTATCAATTAACGGCAACAATTGGCGAATTCTCGAATGCTCGGCATTATCCGCTGTCGCACGCTAAAGTGCAAGCGAAACCTACCGAAAAGGGACAGGTTTATTTCGGTCGGTTTTATCTGGGGAAATGTCGGCACTCGCCGGAAGGAGGGCCGGCGTACGACATGCTGGAGCAAGTTGGATCTTCTGTGGCATACCCCGTGGACAAAAAATGGCAAATATGAGTACTGTTGCTAGCTTAGTATCATATCGACCTTATAAGATATTAGACACAACAGTAGATATGTTCATTAACGTTGGCACGCAGAAGCATGCTACCGGGCGTTTTGATCAATTTGAAGGCATATCTAGGCCGCAAAGACGTCGTTTGGGGCAGTTTTGGCTGTTACTAAAAAGGTGACAGTACTCATATTTGCCATTTTTTGCCCACGGGGTCTTGAGGGAGAGCGTCAATCAGGTTCCAGGGGAGGCGTTTCGAGGCCCAAAGGACACAAAACGGGGGCGCAGGTTGTCCTGCGCCCCCGTTCTCGGGCGTTATTCGTTCCCTACGGCAGAATTTACGCCGCTTCGTCGAACTGCGAGTTGTACAGGTCGGCGTAGAAGCCGCCTTGGGCGAGCAGCTCATCGTGCGTGCCCTTCTCGACGATGTCGCCGTCGCGAATTACCAAGATCACGTCGGCGTTGCGGATCGTGGACAGGCGGTGCGCGATGACAAAGCTGGTGCGGCCCTGCATCAGCGCATCCATGGCGCGCTGAATGAGCTCCTCGGTGCGGGTATCCACGTTGGAGGTCGCCTCGTCCAGAATCAGCGCCGGGCGGTCGGCCAAAATGGCGCGAGCGATGGTCACGAGCTGGCGCTGGCCCTGCGACAGGTTCGTGCCTTCCTCATTGATCATAAAGTCGTAGCCGCCGGCGAGCGTATGGATAAAGTGATCGCAGCGCGCTGCGCGTGCAGCTGCCTCGACCTCGGCATCGCTCGCGTCGGGGCGTCCGTAGCGGATGTTCTCGCGGATGGTGCCGTTAAACAGCCAGGTATCCTGCAGCACCATGGCAAACTCGCCGCGAAGTGCCGCGCGGTCCCAGTCGCGCACGTCGATGCCCTCGACGCGTAGCGAACCGTCGTCCACATCGTAGAAACGCTGTAGCAGCTTGATGAGCGTGGTCTTTCCAGCGCCGGTGGGACCGACGATGGCGATGGTCTGGCCGGGCTGCGCCTCGCAGCTAAAGTCGTGGATGATGGTCTTGTCCGGCGTGTAGCCAAACTTGACATGGTCAAACTCCACGTGGCCAGGGCGCTTCTCGGGGATCTGTGCGTCGACCTTCTGCTCCTCCTCGGGCGCTGCCAAGAACTCAAAGACGCGCTCGGTGGCGGCGGCCATCGACTGCATCGTGTTGCTCACGTTGCCCAGCTGCTGCACGGGTTGCGTAAAGTTGCGAACGTACTGGATAAAGCTCTGAATATCGCCAGGCGTGGCATTGCCGGTCAGCGCGAGCTGCGCACCCACCACGACGACGCCCACGTAGCCCATGTTGCCCACCAGGCTCATAAGCGGCATCATCAGGCCCGACAGGAACTGCGAGCGCCATCCGCTAATAAAGAGACGGTCGTTCTCCTTATCGAACTCCTCGATCGAGGCCTCGGCGCGGTCGAACACCTGAATGACGTTCTGGCCGGCAAAGTCCTCCTCGATAATGCCGTTGACGGTGCCCAGGACCTGCTGCTGCTCGCGGAAGTACGGCTGCGAGAAGTGAATCATCACCATCAAGATAATCGCGGCGGCCGGCAGCGTGAGCACGGTGACGCCGGTGAGCGGCAGGCTGATCGACAGCATCATGACGAGTACGCCGATAATCTGCGTGATGGACGTGATGAGCTGCGTCACGCTCTGGTTGAGCGACTGGCCGAGCGTATCGACGTCGTTGGTAATGCGGCTGAGCACGTCGCCCTTGCTGTGGCCGTTGAAGTAGCTCATCGGTACGACGGCGATCTTGGCGGCGATCTCCTTGCGCATGCGGTAGCAGATCTTTTGCGTAACGCCGGTCATGAGCCAGCCCTGGATCAGGCTGCAGGCAGAGCTCGCCAGGTACAGGCAGAGCAAAAAGCCGAGCGTCTTGGCGATCCAGTTAAAGTCGACATCGCCGGTACCGTTGACCTTGGCAACCAGGCCTTCGAACAGCTTGGTCGTAACCTGGCCGAGCACCTTGGGCCCCACAATGTTAAAGATGACCGAGCACACGGCAAAGGCGACGGCGGCAAACACGGCAACCTTGTGTTGGCCGATATAGCCGAGCAGCTGCCGAATGGTGCCCTTAAAGTCCTTGGCCTTTTCGCCGCGGCCCATGCTGCCCATACGACCCATGGGGCCACGCTGGCGGGTGGGTTTGGGAATCTGAGTCTTGGTCTCGTCTGCCATTATCGCTCGCCTCCTTCCATAACAGCTGCAATCTCTTCTTGGGTAAGCCCCAGTTCCTCGGCAGAAAGCTGCGACTGTGCGATCTCCAAGTACGCCGGGCAGTTGTGCAACAGCTCCTCGTGCGTGCCGGTGCCCACTACGTGGCCGTCATCGAGCACGATGATCTGGTCGGCGTGCATGATGGTCGCGATGCGCTGGGCCACGACCACGAGCGCAGCGTCAGTGACGTTTTTGGCAAGCTCCTCGCGCAGGCGCGCGTCGGTCTTGTAGTCGAGGGCGCTAAACGAATCATCGAACACTAGGACCTCGGGCTTTTTGGCCAGGGCGCGGGCGATGGCCAGACGCTGGCGCTGACCGCCCGAGACATTGGAGCCGCCCTGGCTGATGGGGGAGTCGTAACCGCCCTCGCGCTCGGCGATAAAGTCCTCGGCCTGTGCGATGCGCGCTGCCTGGCGCATATCCTCGTCACTAACCATATCGCCGGCAAACTTGAGGTTGCTCTCGACGGTGCCCGAGAACAGACGACCCTGCTGCGGGATGTAACCGATGCGACGGCGCAGCTCGGAAAGGGTCATATCGCGCACGTCGATACCGTCGAGCGAAATGCTGCCGCCCGTCACGTCGTACAGGCGCGGAATCAGCTGCACGAGCGTGGACTTGCCCGAGCCCGTGGAGCCAATGATGCCGAGCATCTGGCCGGCGTGCGTGGTGAAGTTCACGCCGCTGATGACATCGGCGCGGGCATCGGGGTACTGGAAGCTCACGTCGCGGAAGGTGAGCTCACCGCGCGGCGCGCTTGCCGCGGGCAGCTTGGGCGAGACGGGGTCGTTGATGCTTGTGGGGCAGGTGATGACCTCTTCCACGCGCTCGGCTGCGACCTCGGCGCGGGGCAGGATGACCGAAACCATGGTGAGGATCATAAACGCCATGACGATCTGCATGGTGTAGGAGATAAACGCCATCATGTTGCCGACCTGCATCACGCCGTCGGACACGCCTTGTGCGCCAAACCAGACGATAAGCACGGTGATGCAGTTCATGACGAGCATCATGAGCGGCATCATAAAGCTCATGGCGCGGTTGGTGTAGAGCTGCGTGGTCATCAGATCGAGCGATGCCTTGTCAAAACGCTCGAGCTCGTGCTCCTCGCGGTTAAACGAGCGGATGGGCATAAGGCCGTCGAGCAGCTCGCGCGCGGTAAGGTTCACGCGGTCCACAAAGCTCTGCATCTTTTTGAACTTGGGCATGGTGAGGCCCATGAGCACGCCGACGACGGCCGAGACCGCGATGATGGCCACGGCGATGGTCCATTCCAGGCCGGTGTGGTTGGCCAGGACGCGCATGACCGCGACGATGCCCATGACGGGCGCCATGAGGCACATGCGGATGAACAGGGTCGCTGCCATCTGGATCTGCTGAATGTCGTTGGTGCAGCGGGTGATGAGCGAGGCCTGGCTAAACTTGCCCACCTCGGCCGGCGAAAAGTGCATAACCTTGTTGAAGGTCTCGCGGCGCAGGTCGCGGGCGATGGAGCAAGCAGTGCGCGAGGCCACGGCGCCGGTCAGGATGGTGGCGACAAGCGACACCAGGCACAGGCCAAACATCGTGGTCGCCATACGGCCCAGGTAGGAGTTCTGCACGTCGGCGGGGTCGATACCCTGCGCCTTGTACTCGTCCTGCACGTAGGTCACGGCGCGCTGCGTGACGATGGAACCCGACATGGAGCCCATTTTGTCCGCCATCTCGTTGGCACCTTCGACGAGCTTGCTTTGGTCTACCAGACCGCCCTCGATGCCCAGACGTAGGCTCTTCATGGTGATCTTACCGCCGTCGGCATCAATCTGCTTTTGCATGTTCTGTGCCGCTGCGGCCTTCTGCTGCATTTCGGCGAGCTGCTCGGGCGTCATCGCTGCCATTTGCTCGGGCGTGGGCATGGCTTGGGCGGCGCTGTTATCTTTCTCACTGGACGTGCCCATCATGTCGCCCATGGAGCTGGCATCGATGCCCTGGTTGAGCGAAAGGACGACGGTCTCGGGCAGGCTCATAATGTCAGCAATCTTGCCGCCATCGGCGCGCTCTTCCTCTGTTCCCTTGTACGTTCGAATGCCGTTCTTGTTCGCCTTGCTAAACACGGCCTCCACAGCCTTGGCATCCTTGGCGCTCATGAAGAGCTTGAGGTCATCGAGCGATTCGGCGCGAATGGTGTCGGGTACGGGCGAGGCGATGCCGCCTTGCTGCACGCCCACATCGACGATGTCACTCATATACGTAGGTAGCGCTAGGTCGGCATTGCAGCTGATTACGATAAGTACGATAGCTGTGAACAGTGCCAGAATATGCTCTTTAAAGAGCTTGAGAATCCTCACTCGGCATCTCTCCTTTCTTGATTGCGGTCGATAATTTCGTTGGCGCGTCTAAGAAGGCGCACCATCTCTTGGGTATCTGTTTCGCCGAGCTGCTCGAGGAAGGCCGCGGTGCGGTCCTCGAATTCCCGACGTTTGATTGCGAGATCCTGGAATCCCTTGTCGGTCACCGTGACGTGTACGCGACGACGGTCGGTCTTTGAGTGCTCGCGCTCGACCCAGCCCTTGGCTTCGAGAGCGCGCAGGATATTGGCGATGCGGGCGCTCGAGACCCAGGCACGATCAGCGAGTTCGCTCGGTGTGAGCGAACCACCAGCGAGCATGAGGGCGCGCATGACGGCCATCTCGCCGCTCAGGGCCTGGTCGGCAAAGCGCGAAATGCGCTGATGCATGCTGCCAAACTCGGTAAAGAGCTGACGCCCAAGCGCATGGAAATCGGTATCTTCCACCGAAAACCCCTAACACTAGAAACTATTTTCGGTGGAAAATGATACCCACATACGCGGGCCTCATGCGGTGAGCAATATAAAGAGCGCATAAAGACTTAAAATCATTCAATTGATGAAGCGTTTCAAAGAATTATCATGCACGCGGTTAGGCGAGGGGTTGTCACCACCATGACGATTGGGACTCAAGTAACGCCACGCGCGATGCTCCAACTTCCCGCAAGGAGACACCTGAATCAAGGGGGTTGGAGTCATGGCATTTGACTTCACGGGCAAAACCGCGATCGTTACCGGCGGCACTCAGGGCATTGGCCTCGAGATTGCCAAGGGTATCGTTGCGGGCGGCGGACACGTCGCGCTCATCGCAAGGAACGCTGCCAAGGGCGAGGCCGCGGTGGCCGAGCTTGGAGAGGGCAACAAGTTCTACCAGCTCGATGTCGCCGATGCGTCCAAGGCGCGCGAGTCCGTCGAGCAGATCTTCGCGGATCTGCCCCAGACCAACATTCTGATCAACTGCGCCGGTGTCATCAGCACCAAAAAGTTCGACGAGATCGACGACACCGAATGGCGCCGCACCATCGACATCAACCTTAACGGCACCTTTACCATGATGAATGCCGTGTACCCGCACTTTAAGGCGGCCCACACCGGCACCATCGTCAACGTGAGCTCTGTGGCCGGCAAGATCGGCGGCGGCCTGCTCGGCACTGCTGCCTACGCAAGCTCCAAGGCCGGTGTCAACGGCCTAACCAAGGCGGTCGCCAAGGAAGGCGGTAAGTTCGGCATCCGCTGCAACGCCGTGTGCCCATCGCTTACCCTTACCGACATGACCTCGATTCTCTCTGATGAGAACTCTCAGCGCATCATCAACGGTATTCCCCTGGGCCGCGCTGCCCAGGCTAGCGAGCCTGCACAGATGGTGCTGTTCTTTGCTTCCGACCTCGCCAGCTTCGTGAACGGCGAGATCGGCGACTGCGACGGCGGCATCGTCCTGGACGGGTAATACCCCGCGGCGATAATTCGGCGACGGCTCCTGCGACTCGGGACCGTCGCCTTCTTTCTGACTCAGGAGCGTGTGGCCGCGTGTCACACGCATCAAAAGGAGATATAAATGAGTGAATCGACTGCGGTGGAGGCGCCGGCAACAAAAGAGCCGTTCTTTAAGATGTCCTCCATCCCGGGCGCCAATATCCTGGTGCCGCTTTTTTTGGGTTGCCTGCTCAACACGCTGTTCCCCGACCTGTTTAAAACGCTCGGCAGCTTTACGCTCGGTATGACCCAGCAGGGCGCCGGCCCGCTTGTGGGCGCTTTTTTGCTCATCGTCGGTACGACGATTTCGTTTAAGAGCGCTCCTGCTGCCGCTGCCCGCGGTGCCATTATCATTGCCGTCAAGCAGATCGTGGTTGTCGCCGTGTCGCTACTCATCCTTTATGTGTTCAACGACAACCTGTTTGGCATCTCGGCCATGGTGATGCTGGCCGCTTGCACGGGTGCCAACAACGCTATGTACGCTGGACTGATGGGCACCATGGGCAACGAGGCCGAGCGTGGCGCCGTCGCCATCACCACGCTGGTTGTCGGCCCTCCGGTCACGATGATCGTGCTCGGCGCCGCCGGCCAGGCTCCGATCGGCTGGTCGCTCGTGGGCGCCATCCTGCCGATCGTCGTCGGCATTATTCTGGGTAACCTCTTCCCGAGCTTTAAGAAGATGATGGCACCGGCACTTTCCGCCATCATCGTGCTCGTCTTCTTTGCCATGGGCTCGACCATGACTTTTGGTCAGCTTATCAACGGCGGTCTTCCCGGCATTCTGCTCGGCGTGATCTGCTCGGTGGTCTTCGCTATCCCCGTTGTTGCGGTCGATAAGCTCACCGGTGGCACCGGTGTCGCAGGTGCGGCAATCTCCAGCTGCGCCGGAGCCAATGTGGCAACGCCTGCCGCTATGGCAAGCGTCAACGAGGCCATGTACGGCGGTGCGGTGCTCGCGACGGCTACGGCTCAGGTTGCAGCCTGCGCTATCGTGACGGCCATTTTGACCCCGCTGGTCACCAGCTGGTGCTACAAGCATTTTCAGGGCCAGCAGAGCAACAGCAAGGCAGCGACCGGCAGCGCCGCCTCAGCCGCTTAATGCCAAGCGGCAATCAAAGCTAAAAAACTAGCCACGCCACAGGGCGGCCGCGGGGAAAATCCCGTGGCCGCCCTTCAGTTTCTGAAGGGTCTCTAGGACACTTTACCCTGCTAAAGCTGGCATAACAGCTAGAGTGAAGGACGTATAAAGGCAAGGGGAAATATCAAACAATTCGGTGAACGGTAGCTGATGACGCGTGCGTTTCCTGCGGATTTGTCAAAAAAGGACTAATGGTATAAAAAAAGGAACATATAACAGCCCTGATGAAGGGGGTGGCTATGTTATCCTTCACAGACGGGTGAAATCTTGGGTTTAGGGTTGCAAGACCAAGGTGAATAAACGTTTTTCCCTGCGCTAACGCGCGATGAAAGGCGAATGAAGCCGGTCATGCAGGTCGAATATTCAAGAATTCAATAAGCAGCGGTGTGAGAGCGCCGCATAATACGTAACTAGGAGCGTGGTTACACAATGCAGGAGGCATGGGAAGGCTTCAAGGAAGGCATCTGGACGGGAGAGGTTGACGTCCGAGACTTCATCCAGAAGAACTACACCCCCTACGAGGGCGACGAGTCGTTCCTCGCCGGCCCGACCGAGCGTACCAAGGAGCTGTGGGGCGAGGTTCTCGACCTGCTGCTCAAGGAGCGCGAGCAGGGCGGCGTCCTCGATATGGACACCAAGACCGTCACGGGTATCGTGAGCCATCCCGCTGGCTACATCGATAACGCCCATCGTGAGAAGGAGACCATCGTCGGCCTCCAGACCGACAAGCCGCTCAAGCGCGCGTTGCACGTCAACGGCGGTATCCGCATCGCTTGCCAGGCTGCTAGCCAGCACGGCTACAAGATCGACGAGAACGTTGTCGAGCGCTACACCTTCGAGCGCAAGACCCACAACGCGGGCGTCTTCGATGTCTACACCCCCGAGATGCGCGCTTGCCGTTCGGCCCACATCATCACCGGTCTGCCCGATGGCTATGGCCGCGGCCGCATCATCGGCGACTACCGTCGTGTCGCCCTGTACGGTGTCGACTACCTGATCAAGGACAAGGAGGCCCAGAAGGCTTCCACCCCGACGGTCATGACTGCCGACAACATCCGCGATCGTGAGGAGCTGCAGGAGCAGATCCGTGCCCTCGGCGAGCTCAAGATGATGGCCGAGACCTATGGTTTCGATATCTCCAAGCCTGCTACCAACACGCAGGAGGCCATCCAGTGGATGTACTTCGCCTACCTCGCTGCCGTCAAGGAGCAGAACGGCGCCGCTATGTCCATCGGCCGTACCTCCACGTTCATCGACATTTACGCTGAGCGCGACCTTGCCAACGGCACCTTCACCGAGGAGCAGATCCAGGAGTTCGTGGATCACTTCATCATGAAGCTCCGCATGGTCAAGTTTGCCCGTACCCCCGAGTACCAGGCCCTGTTCACCGGCGATCCGCAGTGGGTCACCGAGTCCATCGGCGGCATGGGCGTCGACGGCCGTACGCTCGTTACCAAGATGAGCTACCGCTACCTGCACACGCTTGAGAACATGGGCACCAGCCCCGAGCCCAACATGACCGTTCTGTGGTCGACCCGTCTGCCCGAGAACTTCAAGAAGTTCTGCGCCAAGACTTCCGTCGCCAGCTCCTCGATCCAGTACGAGAACGATGACCTCATGCGTGTTTACCACGGCGACGACTACGGCATCGCCTGCTGCGTGTCCTCCATGCGCATCGGCAAAGAGATGCAGTTCTTCGGCGCCCGCGCCAACCTGGCCAAGTGCCTGCTCTACGCGCTCAACGGCGGTGTTGACGAGGTCTCCAAGAAGCAGGTCGGCCCCAAGTACCGCGCCGTCGAGGGCGACACGCTCGATTACGACGACGTCGTGGCAAAGTACAACGACATGATGAAGTGGCTCGCTGGCGTGTATGTCAACTCGCTGAACATCATTCACTACATGCACGACAAGTATTGCTACGAGCGCATCCAGATGGCTCTGCACGACAAGCACGTGCACCGTTGGTTCGCTACGGGCATCGCTGGCCTTTCCGTCGTGGCTGACTCCCTGTCCGCCATCAAGTACGCCAAGGTCCACCCCGTCCGTGACGAGAATGGCATCATCGTCGACTTCGAGACCGAGGGCGAGTTCCCCAAGTACGGTAACGACGACGACCGCGTCGACCAGATCGCTCACGACGTTGTGCACCAGTTCATGGAGTACATCCGCATGAACGACACCTACCGCAACTCCGTGCCCACGACCTCGGTTCTGACCATTACTTCCAACGTCGTGTACGGCAAGAAGACCGGTTCTACGCCTGATGGCCGCAAGGCTGGCCAGCCCTTCGCCCCGGGTGCTAACCCCATGCACAAGCGCGATAGCCTCGGCGCCATCGCCTCGCTGTCTTCGGTTTCCAAGCTCCCGTTCCGCGATGCTCAGGACGGCATCTCCAACACCTTCTCCATCATCCCGGGTGCGCTCGGCAAGGAGGACCAGGTGTTCTTTGGCGATATCGACCTTGATCAGCTAGGCGAGTAACTATTGTTAGTGCTATACTAACAATAACGATTACTGATTGGCGCGCCGGTTTCGGCCGGCGCCTATCAATCGAAGGAGACACATTATGAAGGTTTCTGAAGTTTCCGAGACTCAGGCCGATAACCTGGTCCACATGCTCGACGCTTACGCCGAGAAGGGTGGCCACCACCTGAACATCAACGTCTTTAACCGTGAGACGCTGCTCGACGCTCAGGCTCACCCCGAGAAGTATCCGCAGCTGACCATCCGCGTTTCCGGCTACGCCGTGAACTTCCACACGCTCACCAAGGAGCAGCAGGACGAGGTCATTTCGCGTACCTTCCACAACAAGTTCTAAAGGGACTCAACTCCCACCGGAGACCCGGCAAGGCCTACGCACTTTGCCTCTCAAACGTCCTCGCCGCTTCGCGGCTGCGGAATGTTTGCGAGACAAAGTGCTCCCGGCCTTGCCGGGTCTCCTGCGTTGTCGCCCTTTAGGGAACCACGCTAAATCAAAATTGGTGTCCTCGGACATGCAAAGAGGCTCGCTGCGCACTTCGTGCGGCGAGCCTCTTTGCGTCCTGCGGAATATTTTGGGAGGTAGCCCAAACAGCCTTGGCTGGGTCCTGTGTAGTCACCCTTTAGGCGGAACTCTCCTAATTATTTGGATGAGTCGTTTACTTACTTGTACTGTTACCGTCTTCCCGCTCTTGTTGGGGTATGCTTTGTTCGTATGTAAACGTATGACATGTTGATGGGGGAGGGTGCTATGGCTCGCGAGAGTGCTCGTTCTAAGGATACGGCTAAGCCTGGCATCAAGGAAGTTGCGGCGGTGGCGGGGGTTTCGCCTACTACGGTATCTCGCGTGCTTAATAATCGCGGCTATATTAGCCAAGAGACCCGCGATAAGGTCCATGCCGCGATGAAGCGCATCAACTATACGCCCAACGATATCGCCCGTGCCATGCTCAACGGTCGCCTGAATCTTATCGGTATGATCGTCCCCTATGTCAGCAGTCCGTTTCATGCCCAAGTGGTTCAAGTCATTGAGCATACCCTGGCCGAAAACGGTTTTAAGATGCTGCTGTGCAATAGCGCCAATCGACCCGAGCTTGAGCGCTCTTATATCGACATGCTTCGACGCAATATGGTTGATGGCGTCATCGTCAACTCGCTTAATATCGGTGCCGAGGCGTATGCCGAGATGGGTTTGAGTCTGGTTGGTATCGACTGCGACCTTGGCGAGGCCTCTGTTCAGATTGCGAGCGACAGCTATAGTATCGGCGAACTTGCCACGCGTCGCCTGATCGATGACGGGTGTTCGCGCATCCTGTGCCTGCGCAGCAATAGCCGCATGCGCATGCCTGCCAATAAGCGTACCGATGCCTACCTCGATGTTGTTGAGCAGGCCGGTTTGCCCGCGCTTGTCCGTGAGGTCGAGTTCGTTAAGCCCGACGACGAAAAGAGCGCGGTCGTTGCGAAGATCCTCGATGAGAACCCCGATATTGACGGCATCTTTGCGGGAGACGACACGATGGCGGCTATCTGTCTTAACGTGATGAAGCAGCGCGGCTTGAGCGCTCCGGGCGATATTAAGGTCGTGGGCGCGGATGGTGCCCGCCGCACTATGACGTTTATGCCTGACTTAACAACCGTTCGCCAAGATATCGATCGCATCGGAGAGCTCGCGGCGCAATCCATCGTTGCTCTTATTAACGGCGAAAAGCCCGAATCGAATATCAAGCTCCCCGTTGAACTCATTGAGGGTAAAACCGCGTAGTTCATCCCGTGCCAAAAGAATTCCTCAAACACCTCTGATGACCGTTCGCCGGCATATGTCAACCGTTTGCCGACGACTGGAACTGCGAAAAGACGTATTGGTGTGAAAACGTTTGACATATGAAAACGATTGACATATCTTGCAGTTGTACCGAGTTAGTATCTCGTGAGAAAGGAAGTCTCGGATGCACAAGGTGTATTACCAGCCTGAGGGAATTTGGGTAGGCGACATCATGCCGTACGGCGAGGACGGCACGTTCTATCTCTATCATCAGCGTGACACGCGAAACCCCGGACCTTTCGGAGAGCCGTTTGGCTGGGCACTCGCGACAACCAAGGACTTCGTCAATTACAAAGACTTTGGCGAGAGCCTTGAGCGTGGCGGCGACGAGGAAGTCGACCAGTATGTTTATGCCGGCACGGTGTTTAAGGTGGGCGACAAGTACCATGCGCTCTACACTGGTTGCAATCGCGATAAGGTCAAGGCACGCTTGATGAAGCAGGTTCTTCTTCACGCAACGAGTGACGACGCCGTCAAGTGGGAGAAGAACATCGCCGAGACGCTGCTTCCGCCCCAGGAGGGTTACGATGACCGCAACTGGCGCGATCCCTTTGTGCTTTGGGATGAGGAGAACGAAGAGTACATGCTCATCCTCGGCACGCGTGTGGGCGAGGACAAGCGTCTGATGACCGGTCGTCTGGTCAAGTTCACCTCCAAGGACCTGGATACCTGGGAGTTCCAGGGCGACTGGTGGAATCCGGGCCTGTACACCATGTTCGAGATGCCTGATCTCTTTAAGATGGGCGACTGGTGGTATCTGGTGTTCTCCGAGTACAGTGATGGCAACAAGACCCGTTACCGCATGTCTCGCTCTATCAACGGTCCTTGGATCACTCCTGCGGACGATTCCTTCGATGGCCGCGCGTACTATGCCGCGCGTACCGCATTTGACGGCGAGCGCCGCGTTCTCTTTGGTTGGGTTCCTACGCGTGACGAGGGCGGCGACCCCAGCTCTTACCTGTGGGGTGGCACCTTTATGCCCCTCGAGATCGTTCAGCGTGCCGACGGAACGCTCGGCACCAAGCTTCCTGACAGCATGCTTGGCGCCTTTGGCGAGGCTAAGGCAGTCGAGGCCTTTGAGCTCTCCTGCGAGTCGGGCAAGGTCGAGCAGGTGCTCGCCGCGGATGCCGGTTCCACCTATATGCTCGATGCCGACATCGAGCTCGCCGGTGACGCTGCCGGCTTCTCGGTGAAGCTTGCCGAGGACGCCGAGTCCGGTCTTGCCTATGAGTTCCGCGCCAACCTGCGTGAGGGCAAGCTCGAGTTTACGGCGGCCCCCCAGTATCCGTGGTTCCAGGTCAACAACATGGGCCTCGAGCGTCCGTTGTTCTTTAAGGGCGAGGGCACTCATCATGTGCGCCTGGTCGTTGACGACGATATCGCGACCATCTTTGTCGATGATGTTGCGCTTAACGCTCGATTCTGCAATAAGCAGGGCCAGGGTGTGGCGCTGACGGTCACCGACGGTACGCTTAAGTGCGCAAATGCAACGATCGCGTCTCTGTAATGGCATCAAAACGTCTTATGATTTCGTAAAGGAATGGAGAGGAACATGGACTACAAAGCAGTGTCTCAGCAAGTCGTCGATAACGTCGGCGGTCTGGAGAACATCGAGGGCGCCACGCATTGCGTTACGCGTCTGCGTCTGGTGCTCAAGGATACGAGCAAGTACAACAAGGCCGAGCTCGAGAACATCGATGGCGTCAAGGGCGTGCTGTACAACAGCGGCCAGCTCATGATCATCTTCGGTACCGGTACCGTCAACAAGGTTTACGATGAGTTTATGGCTCTGACGGGCGTTAAGGAGATCAGCGCTTCCGAGGTCAAGGGCGCCGAGGCGGACAAGAAGGGCAAGTTCTTCTCGGTCCTCAAGGTATTCTCGGACATCTTTATCCCCATCATTCCCGCTTTCGTCGGCGCTGCTATCATCATCGGCCTTAAGTCGCTGATCGTTGCCAACGGCCTCTTTGGCATGGAGGGCAGCCTCGCCGATCACAGCGAGTTCCTCAAGAACCTCGCAAGCTTCTTTGCCATTATCGCCACCACCTTCGACTACCTACCTGTCCTGGTTATGTACAGCGCGGTCAAGCGTTTTGGCGGTAACCCGATCCTGGGCATCCTCGTCGGTATCGTCATGGTTCACCCGAGCCTTATGAACCGTAACACGTTCGTTATGGACCCGACGGGTGCTGAGTACTGGAACTTCGGTCCGCTCTCCATTCCCATGGTTGCTTTCCAGGGCGGCGTGTTCCCTGCAATCCTGACTGCCTGGTTTATGGCCAAGGTCGAGAAGATTGCCCAGAAGTACATCCCCGAGGTCGTTTCGTTCGTCTTTGTTCCGACCGTTACCCTGATTCTTGCTAACGTCGCCCTGTTCACCGTGTTCGGCCCGCTCGGCAACCTGATCGGCGACGTCCTCGCCGGCGTAATCGATATCCTGTACAACAGGATGGGCGTCTTCGGTGCCTTTGTCTTTGCCGCATTCCTGCAGCCGCTCGTCGTTACCGGTACGCATCAGTTCATCCAGGGTATCGAGGCAAACCTCGTTGCCACGACTGGCTTCAACTACATCCAGGCAATCTGGTCGGTTTCCATCATCGCCCAGGGCGGCGGCGCCATCGGCATGTACCTCATTCACAAGAAGCATTCCAAAGAGCGCAACATCTGCATGTCGTCCTTTATCCCGACGCTGGTCGGTATCTCCGAGCCCGCAATCTTTGCTGCAAACATGCGCTACTCGATCATCCCGTTCATCTGCGCTTGCATCGGTGCAGGCTGCGGCGGTGCCTTCGTGAAGCTCTTTGAGGTGCGCGCCATCGGTCAGGGTCTGACCGGCGTGCTTGGCCTGCTCATCGTTACGCCTGAGACGCTCGTGTGGTATGTGGCTGGCAATCTCATCGCCTTCATCGTGCCGATCGTCTTGATCTTTGCCTACAACAAGGCAAAGGGCGTGCCGACCACCGATGAAGAGGGCGCTGGCGCTGGCTTCGACGTTAGCTTCTAGTTGAGCCGTTCAGCGTAATGTGCGGATAAGTCCATTTGGGGAAGGGCGTTCGGCTCGTGTGAGTCGAGCGTCCTTTCCTATAGACGAGAAGGTCAATGGCGATGTTTAATCAAAAAAACAAGGTGATGCGTGCGGACTATGAGCAGTGGCGTGCCGGACAGGATGAGACGGCGGCTCGCATCGCGTCCGACCCCGATAGGCTTTTGTTCCATGTGGAGCCTGAGCTTGGCTGGCTCAACGACCCCAATGGTTTGGTTCAGATTGGTGATACGTATCACATCTATCATCAATACGATCCGTTCGATGCTGCGCATGGCGGTCCAGTGCTTTGGAACCATCTGGCGACAAAGGATTTTGTGACGTACGAGAATCACGGTCCCGTGCTGTTCCCCGATTCCGATTTGGATTCGAGTGGAGCGTATTCTGGTTCTGCCTTTGTACGTGATGGCAAGATTCACTACTTCTATACCGGCAACGTTAAGCATTTTGACCGTGATGATTACGACTACGTGTTGACGGGCCGTGAGCAAAACCAGATTCATATGGTTGCCGAGAATCCCGACGAATTGGGCGAGAAGCGCATAGCTGTTGGGCCGGTCGATTACCCCGACGATATCGGTACGCACGTGCGCGACCCCAAGATCCTTGAACACGACGGTATCTACTACATGGTTCTGGGCGCTCGTACGAAAGACGACCGTGGCTGCGTGCTTGTCTATACCTCGCGCAATCTTGAGGACTGGAGCTATGCGACGCGCATTGAGTTGGGCGAGAAGTTTGGCTTTATGTGGGAGTGCCCCGATCTGTTTGAGCTCGATGGCGAGCTTATTCTCGTTTGCTGTCCGCAGGGTGTGCCTGCCGATGGTTGGCGTTACCGCAATCCGCATCAGTGCGTGTGGTTCCCCATCGAGGCCGATTGGGAGGCGCCGAGCTTTAAAATCGTCGGGAAGGGCATGCCCCCGATGGTCGATGCCGGTTTTGATTTCTATGCCCCGCAGTCCTTTGAGGACGCTGCGGGTCGGCGTTTGATGATCGGATGGTCGGGTTGCCCCGATGCGACGACAGAAAGCCCGACGGCGGCGCGCGGGTGGCAGTGCGCGCTGACGATGCCGAGAGAGCTGAGCATGCGCGGCGGCAAGCTCTGCCAGTGGCCGGCGCACGAGATTGAGAGGATGCGCGGCGATTGCGTTCGTGCTGTAGGCGGTGAGACCGTTGAGGAGCCGGGACGCCTGTTTGATGTCGTGGTTTCCTGCGAGGGAGCCAAGATGATCGAGCTCGAAATCCGCAAGGGTGTCTTTGTGCGTTATACGGACGGGATGCTTGCCCTCGATATGGGCGACGAAGGCTATGGACGCGACCAGAGGTCGATCGAGCTCGGCGAACTTCGCGACCTGCGCGTGCTTTCGGACACTACGATGGTCGAGATTTTTGCCAACGGTGGCGAGGCGGCACTTACGAGCCGTACCTATTCGCCGGCGGTTCCGGCGATGGCGCTGAACGCCGAGGGTGCGGCGTCGATGGATTTCTACCGCCTCGCTCATTAACCGTGCATGGAGCACGATTGGACTTGTTGGGCGGAATGTGTCGCAGTTGCCGCGGCCAGCTACCGCTTATCGCGTATAGCGACCGTTTGCGGAATAAGTAACACTCCTTAATAAACCGTGTAGAATCTCAGATAAGCACGGAGTTTTCCAGGGAGACGCTGTCCTTTGTTGTGTGCAAGGGACGGCGTCTCTTTGGCGCTTGGAGGCCGTTCTACAGCAGGACGGTGGACGTGCGTCATATATTAAAAAACCAACGTCGAGATGGGTCGTGATAAGAATGGGCAAGTATGTAATCGTGGTTGAGTCTGGGTCGGATGTGACGCCAGAGCTCTGCGAGCGCTACGGCATCGTGCGCGTGCCCATGCATGTCACGATTGGTGACGAGACCGTCGAGGACGGCTCGATCGATCCGCTCGAGATTTATTCGCGCTGCAACGAGTTTGGTGTGATGCCCAAGACCAGTGGCTGTTCGCCAGCGGATTTTGCGTATGTGTACGACCGCATCCATGCCGAGCAACCCGACGCGACTATTTTGCATCTTGCATATTCCGAGGCCACGACCTGTTCGCATCAGTCCTCTAAGATTGCGGCTCAGGGGCGCGACTACGTGTTCTCCATGGACACGCGCTTTGTCTCGGTGGGCCAGTCGCTCGTTGTCGTCGAGACCGCCAAATACATCGAGGCTCACCCCGATGTCACCGTCGACGAAATCTTTGCATTTACGAACTCCGTCATGGACCGCGTGCTGCTGGGCTTTGTTCCTACGGACCTTGCCTTCCTTAAGGCGGGCGGTCGCTTGTCCAACGTCGCGTTCCTGGGCGCCCATCTGCTCAAGATTAAGCCCTGCATTGAGGTGACGGGTGGTAAGTTCGTGGCGACCAAGAAGTTCCGCGGCTCTATGCTCAAGTGCGCCCGTGCCTTTATTGATCACATGGTAGAGAAGGGCGAGATCGACTACTCGCATATTGGCCTGGCGTATTCGGTAGGCCTTTCCGAGGAATTGCGCGACGACATGGAAGTCTATGCGCACGGCCTGGGCTTTAAGGACGTTACCTGGACTCAGGTCGGCGGCGTCATCTCGAGCCATTGCGGCCCGACCGCCTTCGGCGCGGTGCTCACACTCAAGGCGTAAAGGCCTGGCGTCTATCGATTTCTATTGCCACGGCGGCGGGCGGGTTGCGATAACCCTCCCGCCGCTCTTGCGTGGGGTCAAATAGAACAATCCAATTGACCGCTAAACCATTTCACCATCATGCGTATGGGCTAGAATGGCTCTGGCATTTTAATTGGTTGCACCCAAGGAGAGGCAAGGTAGCGCGAATGGCAGAAATGACGCTTGAGGGTGTGGACGCTCGTCCCGAGGACTCTGCGTTTGCCCTTGGCCGCGTGCATTCAATCGAGACGATGGGAACGGTCGACGGACCCGGCATCCGCTTTGTGGTGTTTGTCCAAGGCTGTCCCATGCGCTGCGCGTATTGCCACAATCCCGATACCTGGTCGGTCAACGGCGGCACGATGGTGACCGTCGAGCACCTCATGGATGAGTTCCAGAGTAACCACGAGTTCTATCGCAGCGGCGGAATTACGGTGTCCGGCGGCGAGCCGCTCCTACAGCCTGAGTTTTTGGCCGACCTGTTCCGTGCAATGCACAACAACCCCGATGGCCGCGTGCATACCTGCTTGGACAGCTGCGGCTATGCGTTCGATCCCAACCACCCCGAGAAGTTCGATGCCGTTCTCAACGAGACCGACATGGTGCTGCTCGACATCAAGCATGCCGATCCGGCTGAGCATAAAAAGCTGACCGGTTGCGATCCCGCACGCATCTTGGCGTTTGGCGATGAGCTTGCACGTCGCAAGATCAAGGTCGTTATCCGCCACGTGGTGGTGCCCGGCATTACCGACACGGTGGAGGAGTGCGAGGCGCTCGGTCGTCTGATCGCTCCATGGCACAACGTGGTGGGCCTGGAAATGCTGCCGTATCACACCATGGGTGTCGCCAAGTACGAGCAACTGGGCATTCCCTATAAGCTTGAGGGCGTGCCCCAGATGGATACCGCGCGCATGCCCGAGCTGCGCAACGCCGTCATGACGGGCATGAAAAAGCGCCGCGCCGAACTCAAAAACGCCATCGGCTAGCGAGCCATTTTCGCTCCCCAAAGGCACTCATTGGGGACAGACTTAAATGAGTACCCCTGGGCACCAAGTTGATTGCCAAAGAGCCCCGTCAAGTTGCGGTGGAATAGTTCTTGTTTTTCGGCTTATGCCGTCCAAACAGGAACTATTTCACCGCAACTGCGTTTTGGGTAGAGATGTGCAACAGAATTGGCAAAAATGCATAGAAACGCTTGTGGTTTCTTTAAAGACACCTTAAACGCCACTGAATATCTTTGGAAAGAAATGCCTGCTCGGTATCATGCTGCTCGTATATAAACGGTAGCAGTCAGGAGACCACGTGCGAAACATCGCATCGCGGGACGAGTATGTGCCGCAGCATGGCAGCAGATATAAGACGAAGGACACGTCTTCGCGTGGCCTTGCCGACACTCGCATCCGCGTGAGGAAGATTGCCGCCATTGGGATGCTAACGTCGGCGGTTATTATCCTCGGAATTACCGCCAAAACCTACGCGTCGGAGCGAATGGCACACTCAGATGCGTCAACGGTACAGGCGCAAAACAAAAAGGTCTCTGAATCTAAAGTCACCGCAAGTCAAACCCTGTCGACAGCGAACCTCAAGACGGGGCTTTCGAAGGCGGACTTTAACGATATTCCCTCAGGCGATACCGTGCAGACCTTCTCGCTGGTTGATGACCAGATCCTCGCCCTGGAGGATGAGAACCTCGCCGCACTCCAGAATGCGCTTGACCAGGCGCAGGAGCTGGGCGATGTGGGCGTGGTGTTTTACGACCTGTCGAGCGGTAAGGGCGTGACGTATAACGCTGATGTCGAGGTGTACGGTGCGAGTAGCTACAAGGCACTCTATGCGTTGTACATTTGCGAATCTCTGGTCGAGACGGGCCAGGTTTCACTCGATGACTCCCTTGGCACCTATGGTGGCTACAACATGGGTTGGCAGACGGTACGCGACTTGATAGAGGCTGCGGTCGTTTATTCAGACAACGATTCGTTTATTGCGTTACGTGCGGCGTTTGACCGTGTCGGTTACGAGGATTGGATTGTCGGTCTTGGCATCGATTACGATACGGCACTGGATCCGATGAGTGATTTTCCGACCTACTGCCCGCGCACTTCTGCGAGGTTATGGCGTGAGATGAGCGAGTATCTGAGCATGGATACCGAGACTTCACAGTGGTTGTCGGGCCTTCTGACATCAACATCGCGCTCGTTTATTCGCGATGGCATTGCGGACGAGCAGGTTTTGGTGCGCAACAAGGCAGGCTGGATTAGCGAGGATGGTTACTATTCGACATGCGATGCAGGCCTCATCGACATCGATGGCCGTACCTATGTCATGAGCGTCATGACATCGATGCCATGGAGTGACCGTTCGAGCGAGGTTACGGCCGCGATTGCAAAGGCTCTGTTTGATACGCGAGCTGCACTGGCTTAGCGTGTTCGTTTGGCGAGGTCAAACAAAATGCTGGTACCATACCTTGGTTGAGAATTTCGTATAGGTTTGGGGAATGGTATGGCTACCATCGCGATTATCGGTGCGCTCGAAAAAGAGATCATGCAGATTAAGGAAGAGCTGAGCGACGTTTGCGAGGCACGGGAGGCGGGCTTGACCGTTGTGAGCGGTGAGCTCGACGACCTGACAGTTGTCGCCACAACGGCGGGCATGGGCACGGTGAACGCCGCGGCGGCAACGCAGCATCTCATCAGCAAATATGCCCCGCAGGCCGTTGTGTTTTCGGGCATTGCGGGCGGCCTAAATCCTAAGCTCCATATTAACGACGTGGTTATAGGCAAGTGCCTGCGCTATCTCGATACCGACACGGCGCTCATCGCCGAGTCGGCGCCGGGGCTCGAGGAGTTTGTCTCGACGCCGGCGTTGGCTGATGTTGCCGCCGCCGTGCTTGCCGAGCATGGGTTTGTGGACGTATCGCTGGATGTGGCGGCTGCGGAGAAGGACCCCAAGCAGTTCCTGTGTGGCACTATCGCCACGGGTGACCGCTTTGTTACGGGTGACGCCATGCGTAACGCTGCGATTGAGGCCACGCATGCCGATTGCGTCGAGATGGAGGGCGCGGCAATTGCGCACATCGCGGCCAAGAATGGTGTCGATTGCCTGGTGCTGCGCGCTATCAGCGATAATTGCGACGAGGCATATGACGCGTTTTGCGAGCGCGAGTTCGATCTGGATGAGTACGCTCGCACCGCGAGCGGCATCACGCTTGACATCGTTCGTCGTATCGCCGCCGCGCAATAGCACGCCCGTTTTGTAAAAACCTACGACCAAGGAGTGTCCATGGCCGATTCCATTAACTATCAGCTTGCCAAGTTCGTCGCCAGCTACGGCAAGGTTTCGCAGATCCCCGAGTCCACCTGTCCCGAGGTGAGCTTCGTTGGCCGCTCAAATGTGGGCAAGTCGTCGATTATGAACAAGCTCTTTGGCCGCAAGAACCTGGTCAAGGTTTCCAGCACGCCGGGCAAGACGAGCAACATCAACTTCTTCGAGGCCGACGACGTACACTTTGTGGACCTGCCGGGTTACGGTTTCGCCCGTCGCTCCAAGGCCGAGCGCGACCGCTGGGCCGAGCTTATCGGCGACTTCTTCGACTCCGAGCGCAGCTTTAACCTGGTTGTGTCGCTGGTGGACATTCGCCACGACCCCAGCAAGCTCGATCACGATATGATCGACTACCTGCAGGGCAACGAGTTCAACTTTATCGTCTGTCTCACCAAGGCCGACAAGCTCAGCCGTACCCAGCAGGCCCGTCAGGCAGCGGCCATCAAGAAGCAGCTCAACGTCCCGGCCGAGAACGTAATCATCACGAGCTCCCAGACCGGCACCGGCATCGACGAACTAAAAAAGCGCATCGCCGAGGCTTGCCTCTAGTAAGGCTGCAGCCCCTCAAAAGCTCTCATCTATATCACCCCAGTGATAGTTATTGGTAAACTATCACTGGGGTGATATTTTTAGGAGGTCGATATGGAGCTTTGGCACGGGTCGGAGGTTGTTGTCGAGCATCCATCGTTGGATAAATGCAGGCAATTCAATGACTATGGGCGCGGGTTTTATTGCACACCACATGAGGAAATGGCAATGGAATGGGCATGCCGGACCGAGTCTGATGGCATTGCCAATCGATATGAGCTTGATTTAGATGGCCTTTCGGTCTTGGATTTAGAGTCTGGGGAGTTCTCAATCCTCAATTGGCTTGCGATTTTGGCCGACAACCGGGAGTTTAATGTCTCGACGCCGCTGGCACGCGAAGGACTTCGGTATTTGCTGGACAACTGCCTGATTGATATTTCTCCCTATGACGTTATTCGAGGCTATCGCGCTGACGATTCCTACTTTTCGTTTGCAAGACAGTTCGTTAACGGCATGATTTCGCTCAGGCAATTGCAGCGCATTATGTTTTTGGGGGATTTGGGCATTCAATATGCGCTTATGAGTGAGCGCGCGTTCTCGGCGATCAGGTTTCGCGATTGGAAGCAGGCCTCGGGAGCTGAGTTTTATCCCAAACGATTTGAGCGAGAACAGAACGCTCGACGTAAGTACCTGGATACGGTAAACGGATTTGACACCGAGGGTGTCGACATTAGGGATTTGATGGCAGGGAGGGTTGATTTGAATGATCCAAGAGTTAACGGATTGTGGGCCGAGTAGGACATACCCCGTCTACTACCTCGAGGATGCAATGAACAACCTCGGCGACTGCTTTGACTATGCCGTTAACGATTATGGGGCAGAAGGATCGGAAGTTGCTGAACTCTTTTGCCTGAGCGGCGTAGCCCGCGAGTTCGAACGCGGCAACGCATGGGTAGTGTCGGGAAAATCGGGCGTTGAGCTGTTCGCGCTCATTGCCGAAAGGTCCGGCTATCAATCAAGGCCGATGCCAAATCGAACCTACCGATTCGAAAAGACACCGGAATATTGGACAGGCTGGATATTGGCATACCTTCAGTGGCGCCTAGGGGAGTCTTTCGAAGATTTGCTGCATGTCGTTCCATTCGATGTGCTACGCAGTCTGTACTACCCCTGGCACGAAGCCTCGGAGGAACGCGTGACTTGCCTCGTCTGCGATATGGCGAAAAAAGCGTCCAGGCAAACCAAACTTGCGTTAGCAAGAAAGAGGCTCAAGAAAACCCAACAAGATCTGGCATACGAATCGGGTGTGTCACTCCGCTCAATCCAAATGTACGAGCAGCGCCAGAGAAACATCAATGAAGCTTCGGTAACAAGCGTAAGAGCCATAGCAAAAGCCCTCCACTGCAACATCGAAGACCTCCTAGAACCAGTCTTCGAATACAAAGAAACCAGCGCAGCGTAAACCAAGCGCACAGGCGAAGCCTGTCACTAGTAAGTGTCCCTACCTAGCAAGAGCCCCTACCAATAAAAAGCAACTATCAGCCCGGCGCTTTTACAGAGTGTAGGTCCCTGTAGCCGCCGCCAGCGAAGTGAACGTAGGGGAGGCCAGGGGCTTTGCCCCCAAATCTTTCCGCAGGACGGCAGGACCCCCGCCGCACGAAGTGCGCAGCGGGGGTC